>PTKD01000130.1 GCA_002938115.1 Alphaproteobacteria bacterium MarineAlpha9_Bin7
GATAAAGCTATCGCTGCACTTCCAAAAACATCTTTAAGTAGCCCTGGCTTAATCTATGAACGTGTCAGATGGAGACGCCGAGCAGGTAAAGATGAGCGCGCCCGCCAACTCTTAGTTTCACTCCCCAATCATTTAGTGCGCCCTGATAAATGGTGGAAGGAGATCAAATACCAAATTCGTACATCTTTAGACGACGGGTTAATTTCGGATGCTTATCGATTGGCCGCAAACAATTCTCTCTTCAACAAAACAGCCAGAGCTGAGGCCAACTGGCTGGCCGGTTGGATTGCATTAAGATTTCTGAATGAGATACAAACCGCTTATCAACATTTCACGACGATGTATGACATCGTATCCATGCCGATTAGCCTGGCTCGCTCGGCTTACTGGGCTGCACAGGCCTCTGATGCCGATGGATACAAACAATTGGCAGACCAATGGTTCGAACGCAGTGTTGCACACCCAACAACCTTTTATGGTCAATTATCCGCTATTGCTCTTGGCCACGAGCACCTCACATTTCCGTCAGAGCCTCAATACGATCGGCAAGACGTATTAACATTCGAAAGACGAGAAATTGTAAGGATTACGCGCATGCTGGGAGAAATTGGTGAAGTGAAATTAATGCGTCGTTTTGCCATTCATCTTGCACAAAATGCAACAACGCCGAGAGAACACGCGCTTATCTCCCGTCTGACAACTGAATACGATTTTCCTCAGGTTAGTATTGCCGCAGCGAAGCGTTCTGTGCGTTTCGGAGTAGTACTTCTCGGTGCGGGTTATCCCAATCCATTTCCCAGAAACTTATGGGAGAAGGACACACCTGAACCAGCTTTAGTGATGGCTATATCCCGGCAAGAAAGTGAAATGGACCAGCGTGCCATATCAAAGGCCGGCGCTCGTGGTCTGCTTCAACTCATGCCTTTCACCGCCAAACAAATGGCTCAAAAACTAAAAATACGTTACGTTAGAGAACAGCTACTAGATGACCCACTTTACAATATTCGGCTAGGGACCGCCTACCTAACTGACTTACTAAAGAGATACGAAGGGTGTTACGTGTTGGCGCTAGCGGCATATAACGCCGGTCCAAAGCGTGTTAAAAAGTGGCTCCACCACTACGGGGATCCGCGCACGAAAGAGGTGAGCTTAGTCGATTGGATAGAATTACTGCCTTACCATGAGACCAGGAACTATATCCAAAGAGTTTTGGAAACAACGGAAGTCTACAGGAATTTACTAGAAAGAACTGACGCGGCACCAGCAATCGGCACGTGGCAGGTAACGGTCGATACTCTGACTGGAACGGGAAAAAACTAATTTCATCACCGCTTCGATTGCAAACCAGCATCTACAAAATTTGTTATTTTATGAAATGACCAAAGGCACGGCACCCAATTACTCCGATCTCATTTTGGCGGCGCGCAACATACGCCAATTTACACACCCAACACCGTTAATTCACTCTTCGATCCTCGACGAATCAGTGGGTGGCCATGTTTTACTTAAAGCAGAGACCTTCCAACGGACCGGATCCTTTAAATTTCGCGGGGCCTTCAACAAAATGAGACTCCTGAAAGCACAGAAGAATCATACTGAGATAGTTTCCTGGTCCTCCGGAAACCACGCGCAAGCCGTAGCCGCCGCAGCAAATATCCTTGGCCTACATGCCACCATTATAATGCCCACAGACGCTCCAAAAGCAAAGATTGATGGAACCCAAAGGTTCGGTGGCGAAATTATTTTCTATAACCGAGAGAATGAAGTGCGCGAAAAGATAGGGAAAAGCGTGGCTAAAGAGCGGAATGCCATCATTGTTCCACCTTACGACGATCCCGATGTGATCGCAGGCCAGGGCACTGTTGGTCTGGAGATAGCATCCCAAGCATTGGCTTGGGATATTATTCCTGATATCGCCTTGGTTCCTTGCGGCGGTGGAGGCCTCGTAGCCGGCTGCGCCATTGCTCTGCAAACACAGTTCCCCTTGATCAGAGTGCACCCAGTGGAACCAGAAAATTTTGACGACACTACCCGCTCGTTGGTATCGCAAAAACGAATGAAAAACTCACCGGGTCATCAATCCATTTGCGATTCTCTTCTCGCACCCACCCCTGGCTCATTGACTTTCAAGATTAATGCAGAGCGGCTTTCGGATGGCATTGTAGTCACCGATGAACAGGTACTAAATGCCATGCGTTTTGCTTTTCACCACTTCAAACTGGTAGTCGAGCCTGGGGGTGCGATAGCACTTGCGGCATTATTGGCAAACAAACCCGCCTACCGAAACAAGACTGTGGTTGTTCTATTGTCAGGTGGTAATGTTGACAACCAAATTTTTGGACATGCCTTGGGAAGTTAGAATGGATACAGGATCAACTGATTCAACGCCAAATTTCCGTTAACGATTCAGATCTCCACTACCTTAGAAGCACGCAACTCCGAGATGTCTTCTTCGTCAAAACCGATCTCTGTTAGAATTTCGTGAGTATGTTCCCCGAGCAACGGCGCCCCACACCGTATCTCGGCCGGGGTTTCTGAGAACCTTGCCGGAGACCGTGTTTGGCGAACTCGCCCGACCCTTGAATGCTCGTATTCCACCAATATATCGCTAGCTTCCACTTGAGGATGATTTAACATCTCGGCTCGGGTCAAAACGGGGGCGCACGGTACTCTCTCCAGTTCCAGCCTGCGCATCCATTCCTCAGTTGAGTCCTGCAGTAGCACCTCCTGAAGAAGTTCAAGGCGAGCATCAATATGTAGAGCTCTCAGGGCGGGGGTGGAAAATCTCGGGTCATCAAGCCACTCAAGATGATCTAAAGCTCGGGCTAGACCCTTCCACTCACGATCAGTGTTTACAGCAACGCTGATGTATCCATTTGCTGTGTCGTAGATAAGGTCAATCCTACTGGCAGGTCGCTGATTTCCCTCCGATTGGCCAGCAAATGTATGCGCATCCATATCCGATGCCCACATAAATGCTATCAATGTATCCAACATCGAAAGCCGTACATGCTGGCCCAGTCCAGTGTTTGCTCGTGCGACTAGCGCCGCCGTTATAGCTTGGGCGGCCGTAAACGCGGTGAGTTTATCAGGGAGAATTGTTCGTACTAGACGAGGCCGTTCATCGTCACCACCCCCTTGCACCGATGCCAGTCCACACAAGGCCTGAATTATAGGATCGTACGCGGGTCTTTCCGCGTAAGGTCCCTTTTCCCCGAATCCACTTATCGAAACATAAATAATATCTGGGACTAACGACCGCAGCACCTCCTCCCCAATACCCATTCGCTCCGCCACGCCAGGCCGAAAATTCTGCACAAAAACATCTGCATCATCCACAAGCTCAAATAATATTTCCCTGCCACGTTTTGTTTTTAGGTCAATTGTAATAGACCTTTTGTTGCGATTGTTGTTGAGAAACGATGATGACATATCGTGGACACGATTGCCGGCCGATCGAACATGGTCTCCCCGTCCCGGAAGTTCGACTTTTATTACGTCTGCTCCCTGATCCGCTAAAATCATAGTCGCCAGTGGCCCAGTGACGTTGCCAGTAAGGTCAATAATTCGGTATCCATCGAGTGGTCCAGGCATTATCTCTCTCGCAAATAACTGTGTTGTCATCAACTTATAGAGTCTTTCGCCAAAATATCACCCAAACAACCAATATGGTGCGTTACACGTTCGTGGTAACTCAAGGCACACATAATAATTACGTATCTCAAAAGAGAATTCTATCTATTCCTGCTTATGCTTGGCGTTCCTTACCGATCACGCTACAGATAACCAGCCTAGCAGGAGACTAGAATGACTTGGGAATCAGAAATCGAGAATATTAAGACTTTACGCAAACTTGCGTTGGAACAGGGCGGTCAGGACAACGTGGATCGGCAACATGCTAAGGGGCGCCTCACTGTTCGTGAACGTATTGAAGCCCTTCTCGACCCAGGCAGCTTTCAAGAGGTGGGACCGATTTCTGGCACCAGCGAACGAGACAAAGACGGACAACTGATCTCCTTTACTCCAGCTAACTTTATTCTAGGTTTTGGTAAGATAAAGGAACGTACCTGCGTCGTGAGCGGCGAAGATTTCACTGTCAAGGGAGGTTCACCAAATGCCTCAGGGTTACGTAAGAGCATCTATGCCGAACATTTAGCATGTCTCCATCGCGTGCCCCTTATTCGCCTACACGAAGGCGGCGGCGGGAGCGTTGGAGGCACGGGTGGTTCTACCACGACTGTTGGAACACCGGTGCATGAGCCGCATAGATTTCGCTCTGTCGCCGAAGCAATGGCAACAGTTCCAGTGGCAACAGCTGCATTGGGGCCGGTGGCCGGACTACCTGCAGCTCGGTTGGTGGCAGCACACTTATCAGTGATGGCTCGTGAAAATGCGCAAGTGCTCATCGCCGGCCCAGCAGTAGTGGAGAGGGCACTCGGGGAGAAGAAGACAAAAGAAGAGTTGGGCGGTGCAAATGTGCACACCAAAAATGGCGTGATCGACAACGTCGCAGATAACGAAGCCCATGCCTTTCTCCAGATACGAAATTTTCTGAGTTATCTCCCTGCCAATGTTTGGGAGTTACCACCAATCGCCGTCAGCAACGATGCCCCAGATCGGAAAGAACCTGCATTGAGAGATATGATCCCTCGAGACCGACGTAAACTCTACAACATGCGAACATTGATCTCTCACGTCATCGACACTGAATCTTTTTTTGAAATAGGTTCCGAGTATGGTCGCGGCCAGATAACGGCCCTTGCACGCCTGACCGGTCAGCCTGTCGGAATCTGGGCCAACAACTGCCGCTACCTAGCAGGCGCAATGACTGCCCTTGGTGCTCGTAAAGCACGCCGTTTTATAGAATTTTGTGAAACGTTTCACCTCCCGATCATTTGCTTTGTTGATGAACCGGGTTTCATGATTGGCTCCGAAGCTGAGCAGGAAGGTACTATTCGCGATGGTACTGCCACGGTTCTTACCGCGGCTTTGTCCACGGTGCCCTGGGCCTCCGTGGTGGTGCGACGCTCATTCGGAGTGGCTCAGGCTGCACATTATGGTCAAGACGCCTACGTGTTGGCCTGGCCGTCTGCGGAAATGGGGGCATTGCCCGTGGAAGGCGGTGTAGCCGTCGCTTATCACCGGGAAATTGCTTCTGCCCGTGACCCCGAGGCAAAACGTGCAGAACTCGAAGCCCAGCTCTCTGTCGGACAGTCACCAATGTCGCGTGCTGAATCCTTTTCCCTACATGACATTATTGATCCTGCGGAAACTAGAAGCATGTTATGCAATTGGATTGATCGGATACAGCCAATTCTGCCAAACCTATTAGGCCCCACATCATTCCCTACCCGTCCATGAGATGCGCAGACAAAAAGCTCAAAACCTTTCTAGGAAACGGCAGCATTCAATCTATAGACACGAGCAGCTGTACCGTGGAAAAGCTGGGCTTTTTGTTTTCGTGTTAGGTGCCCCACTATGCGCTTAAAAGAGTTCCATAAGACACCATACGAACAAGAAACCTTATCCACGGGAAAATTGCTTTCAAACATGCAGCGTTCGGGCCCAAAACAATCGATGGTGTGAAGGTAGTAATGTTTGTTTGCTGCCAACTCCTCAGAA
>PTKD01000131.1 GCA_002938115.1 Alphaproteobacteria bacterium MarineAlpha9_Bin7
CGTCCGATTTCTCTGTTAAGTACTAGGTCGGCGATGCCGTCGAGATCCGTAGGCTCACGATTAATGATCACAAGCTTTGCGCCGTTGTGTTTGGCCATTGCGGGGAATCCTGCGGCCGGATAAACCACTAGAGATGACCCCACAACCAAGAAAAGGTCGCAGGCAAGAGTTTCTTTTTTTGCTCGCAGCATTTCTGCTTCGGGCATAGGTTGGCCAAAAGAAATAGTTGCCGTTTTTATGATCCCCCCGCACGCGTCGCACGCCAATAATTTTTGATCGATTTGGAAAAGTTTCCGAACGCTTTCCAGCGCAAAACGTTTTCGACAACCTAGGCATGCCGCATAGGTTGCATTTCCGTGCAGTTCGATGATTCGGTCGTCTGATAATCCCGATAGTTGGTGAAGGCCGTCAATGTTTTGCGTGATTACTGAAGAGATGAGACCTTTTTTGCTGAGTTTTGCGATAGCCAGATGCCCGATATTAGGTTTGGCGGCACGTACCACCTCGTCCGTTTTGAATTTGCGCCGCCATGATTCTCGTCTCATATCTTCGGACGCAAGGAAATCTTGAAATTCTATCGGTCTATATTTTGTCCAGACCCCTCCAGGGCTACGGAAATCTGGTATTCCAGACTCCGTGCTTATTCCTGCTCCGGTAAATACGGTGGTTCTCCGGGCTTGGTGAAGTATTCCCTTTAGTCGGATAAGTTGTGGGTCCGTGTCTTTCACAGAATTTCCCCCGCTGTATTGGTAAGCGGCTGCATACGTTTGTTACAGAAGATAATATCACCCGAAAATCACAGAGAGGTGCTAAATGAAATGGAGCGATGATCGAATTTTGACCACTCATGTTGGTAGTCTTCCGCGCGGCGAGCCACTCGCTAGCTTATTGTTGGCTGATGAAGCAGGTAAAACTGTAGGACGAGCAGAATTATCAAACGCGGTGTCCCGCGCAGTCGAATCGGCGGTCCGTTCTCAGGCAGATTGTGGCACCGACATTCCGTGCGATGGAGAAATGCCGAGGGTTAGTTTTTCCACATACGTGCCGCGTCGCATGAGAGGTTTTGCCGGAGAGTCACACCGGCCTTTGCCGCTTGATGCTAAGCATTTCCCTAAATGGCTAGAATGGATGGAGCGATCAGGATTACGTAGGGCACGAGTTTACAATGCGCCGCAGGCAGTTTCCGAAATTTTGTACGAAGATCTTTCTCCCGTTCGGGAGGAATGCAAAATATTTCTACGGGCTATGGAGCAATGTTCTGAATCATTTGTAGAAACTTTTATGACAGCGGCGTCTCCTGGAATTGTGGTGACAACTATGATTAATCAGTATTACGACACTCACGAAGCGTACTTATGGGCGATCGCACGTGCGTTAAAGAAGGAATATCGCTGCATCGTTGATTCTGGGTTAATTCTACAAATTGATGCCCCCGATTTGGCAATGGAACGCGCTGGATTTTTCCAAAATTCGAGCCTTACAGAATTTCAGACTTTTGTGGAAATGCACATAGAGGCACTCAATTTTGCACTTGAAGACATTCCACGGGATAAAATCCGTTTACACGCTTGCTGGGGCAATAGAAATAGTCCGCACATCCATGATGTCCCGTGCCCTGATATCCTGCCATTGCTATACAAAGCGAAGGTCGGTGCAATCTCCTTGCCCTTTGCTAATCCCCGCCACGCACATGAAATAGAAACGTTTCGAGACCACCCACTGCCGGATCACATGGTTTTAATGCCTGGTGTCATCGAAACAGTAACCAATTACGTTGAGCATCCGTTGTTGATTGCAGAGCGTCTTGAGCGTGCGGTTGGGGCGGTTGGTGATCGGGAGCGGATAATAGCCTCTACGGATTGTGGGTTTTCCACCTTGGCAGGCGATGCCTTCGTAGCTGAGGATGTCGTGTGGGCTAAGCTTTCCGCGTTGGCTGAGGGGGCTGCAATTGCATCCCAAAGACTTTGGAGTAGCAGTTAAACAAGAATTCGCTTAGGAATCCCTTTGTCCAGGGGCTGTGATCGGTAGCATTCCGACACTTTTGGAAGCCTTGTTGTTATACGACGCGTTTTCCTCGCAAATTCTTAATGTCATCTGGTCGGTAACCGAGTTCTTCCAGAATACTATCTGTATGTTCACCCAAGGTGGGCGCGCGTTCAAATGGCGCAGCGTTGTTATCGGCCTCATCTAAAGAATATGCGCTGGTCGTAATTTTGATCGGTAGCGGTGCTACTGGAGCCGGTCGCGTCAGGCCTGGATAGTCCAAAGGTTTGAGGAACTCCATTGCTTGCACGTGCTGATCGTCAATGGCGGCTTGAGGAGACAAAATGGGACCGCAGGGAATGCGCGCTTGCGACAGTAATTCTAGGCATTCATCCGTTGTCCGACCTGAACACCAAGCTTGGGTACGTTCACATATCTCATCACGATTCTCGCCGCGTGCTTCGTCGCTAGAGAAACGCTCATCGGTAATCCAATATTCCTCCCCCATGAGTCCCGCCCAACGGTCAAACAAGGGTTGGCCGATGACTTGAATCAGAATCCAACCGTCTTCAGTCTTGAACGCGTCAACTGGTGCGCCGGTTTGACCCCTGTTACCGGTGCCAACCCGGTTTAGCTGGGTAGTGGCCTGTTCAATAAGCGCTGGGTTGTTGAACGATAACGCTGTCCGAAGGAGAGAGGTCTCTACTTTGCATCCTTTCCCTGTCCGATCACGTTCCATGAGTGCAGCCATGGTGCCCAACGCTGAATACAGTGCGGTGCCGAAATCCACATACGGGGGATAAATTTTTTGTGGCTGATCTGGCCATCCGGAAAGATACATCGCGCCAGACATAGCTTGCCCAATCCCGTCAAAGCCAACCCGATCGCTGTAGGGACCTCCCGAACCAAATGCCGAGTTTGTTGTGAGGATGATGTCGGCTTTGATAGTTTTCAGTGATTCGTAATCCAACGCCATTGATTCGAGTGTTTGGGGAGGCAAATTAGCAACCACCACGTCTGCAGTTTTAACTAGTTCGCCAACGATTTTGCGTCCTTCCTGAGTGCGCGGGTTCAGCGTGAGGCCGCGCTTGTTTCGGCCCATCTGCGCAAACGTCGCACCACAATCTCCGTTTTCGGAAATTGGAGCGTTGAAACGATCTTCGCTGCCGTCCACTTTTTCGATTCGAATCACCTCGGCGCCTAAATCGGCAAGTATGGTGGCGCAATACGGCCCTGCTATATAGCGTCCGAAATCTAGCACTCGGATTCCTTCCAAAATACCAGCCACTTAATTCTCCCGTCTCTACAGTGAGGTCGGTCACAACCTCGAATATAATTTTCTTTCAGCGAGGCATTACACCTAACGTTGATGCTGTCTAGTCCTAATTGGGATTCCGGCGTGAGCAAGGTGGAGTCGCAGTCGGGTCGTTTTGAACCTAATGCTGGCACTGCCTTTGGCTGTTGTTCACCAAAATTTATTGTCTGGAGATTTTTTATACCATTGCAAGGTCTGGCGGATGACCTAGTAAAAACGAGCCAACGGTCTGAAAGTGTGATTTGCGACCTTGTATTTGCTGTGCGACCGTGTGGATATCTCGAAATCGGCGCTGAAACGGGCTTCCGGCAAAGATTGCGGATGCGCCCGCCGCGTCATAGACTGCGTTGGCGACTGTTTTGGACTCGTGTATGGCGTGCGTTGAAGCAAGACGAATTCGCATACGCTGTTCTATCGTAAGACTTTGGTTGGCCGTTACGACGGACCAAATGTCTTCAAGCTCACCTAGCAAAAATGTTCGTGCGGCATTCAGGCGCGCTTCAGACTGACCGATCTCGGTTTGGATGATGGCGTTTTCGTGTAACCGCTGCCGTTCGAGTCTAGGTGTTTTTTCCAATACGAGACTCTTGAAAGAATCCAGCATTGTTCTTGAGATTCCCAATGCTGTGCCAGCAAAGCCCGAAGCATAGAGACTTGTTGCAGGAAACAAATATAAGGGGGCTTGGTAGCGGCGAGCGGAAGCATCGTCCCGGGAAAGCATGTGTGTTGTGGGCACGCTAATATCTTTAACGGAGAAGGTATCACTGCCAGTTCCAAGCAACCCTATGACGTCCCAAGTTTTCGTCATCGTTGCTTGGGACGAGGGAAAAAGGAAAGTCTGACTGAGGATTTTCCCATGTACGTCACGACAAGGGTCCCCATTTTCCTCGCGCAATGTGGCGTGCCCGCCGAGCCAAGTGGCGTGACGTCCGCCACTTACGAAGGACCAGCTTCCCGATAGCCGATAACAATCTCCGTATCGAACGGCGTCACCCTTGCCTGGGCCCCAGGCAAGTACCCCAGGTTTATTCCCCAGCCATATATCATTTGCCACTTGATCCGGAACGAAAGCAGCAGCCATTGCACACCCATTGGCTTGGCAGAGGCACCACGCCGTGCTGGCATCGATTTTGGCCACGCTTTCGATGATTTGACAAAACCCAGCAGGGTCTATTTCAAAGCCTCCAAACGGTTTTGGCAGCAGGAGTTGGAAAAGGGAATTTTGATGCAGCACTTCCAAAAGTTCTGAAGGCAATTCGTGGTTCTGCTCGGCGCGGTCTGAAGCATCCGCTATAATTGTATGAAGACGCCCAACGTTCTGCAGAAAATGGGTCACTCCCTGCACTTGAAATTGTGCTGTTGCCGATCGTTGCGCCATATCTACGTGTATCACTTTTTAAGTGATGTTGGTTCGATGTAAGCAGCCGAGGAGATCTTTAATCACAAGACGTGCCGTTGTTCATACGACTTGGTTCAACCAAGGCACTTTTTCAAGCGTATGGCCAGGAGAGGTCGACGGGAGTTTGTGCATTTTGGGTTACGCTACCCCTTTCGGTGATCAGGAATGCTTGGTGACCTAGAGGGGCGTATAACGCTCCGAGTGTGCCCGGGGCTGCCCACCCCAAATTTGTAGTCTGAATGTTGGCGGTCCGGACTGATCCTGGGAATAGGCTGTGCTATCAGCTACTTGCTGGGCCGCTGTCCGGTGGATCGCAGCTTTCAGTTCCCATATCTGCTGGCACCGAAACTTCGATCAATTCTAGGGTATCCGAGGTCGCAATCTCGTTGTGTGGTAGGCCACCCGGAATAAAAAGAGAATCGCCCTCTTCAATTCTCACAGTTTCTCCATTTGGAAAGGCGAGATCCACCCAACCGCTAAGCATGTATACGAACTGGCCGTCACAAACATGGTAGTGCCACCCGGTAGGCCTGGTCATGCCGGCTGACCCTTCAGTCACTTGTGCCCGCATCATCCCACCGCTCGCAGCTACGACGCCGAGATCCCGATATTTAAAAAAGTCCCGTCGTCCCTTGACGTAGCTGGGTGTTGCTTTTTTCGCAACAAAATATCCCTTTGTACCGTGCTCGCTAAGGGCTGTCGCTGTCATGGTCATTTGAAAACCTTTCCCGTGGGTGGACCCGAACAAGTCTAATGGTAGAAACGCCGCGAGGATATGACAAGCCCCTTCGTGGCTGTCATGAAAAATCTGGAAGGCCGCCGGGACAGTCGGTTAGTGGCGCCTGGTTATGGTCCAATCAAATGGCGCGCCCGGGAGGACTCGAACCCCCGGCCCCTTGATTCGTAGTCA
>PTKD01000132.1 GCA_002938115.1 Alphaproteobacteria bacterium MarineAlpha9_Bin7
GCGATGGAAGTCAAGCGCCAGCTCGATGTGCTCGATCAACATTTAGCTCAGCAACATTATTTGTGTGGCAAAGAGTACAACATCGCTGACATTGCGAATTTTCCTTGGTATGGAGGTTTAGTCCTTCACAATATTTATGATGCGGCGAAATTCCTTGACGTGTCTTCCTACAAGAATGTAGCGCGGTGGGCGAAAGAAATAGAAGAGCGTCCCGCGGTTCAACGAGGTCGACGAGTTAATCGTATCTGGGGGTCTTAGGAAACCCGATTACCCGAGCGACATGACGCTAGTGACTTTAACTCCTAAGACGTTAATTCCAGCCCTGGGATCAAACATCGAACAACCCCATACCCTAGAGAACAAATAAGCTTTTCTAGTCGTAGTAATCTGGTGCCAAATTTAGGCTGTCTGCCAGTTCCAGATTGTGTTCTTGATTATACGACTCGACTGACTCTACTACTACAGTCAGCGGACCATTGTGTTTAACGATACCCTCTAGTGTTTCCCAGGTCAGATTTAATCCATCAAAGTCGCCATAGCGACGCTCCAACTTGGTCACGATACGTAGAGTTTGCGCGTTATGGTCGAAGCCTCCATACGACTGCATTGCTTCGTTCAGTGCATCCTCTCCCGCGTGCCCAAATGGGGTATGGCCGAGGTCGTGAGCAAGTGCCAATGTTTCAGCAAGGTCCTCGTTCAATCCCAATTCCCGACTAATTGATCGAGCAATTTGTGCCACCTCAAGAGTGTGGGTCAGGCGCGAACGATAATGATCACCTTCGTGATGGACAAAAACTTGGGTCTTATGCTCTAAGCGACGAAAAGCCGCACAATGAATAATTCTGTCACGATCCCGTTGAAAGGCCGAGCGAGTCTGGCTATCTAGTTCCGCATGGAGCCGCCCACGGCTTTTCTCAGGCCGTGAAGCGAAGGGTGCCACATCGGTGACATGACTTTTAGTCAAAAACTAATAACCAGTGATGCCAATATCAAAGGTCCTTTCATACCTACAGCAATTGACTTTAGGCCAACAATCGCTAGATATTAGGTTGTAGCCAACCTTTTATCTCTGGTTCAATGAATTATGTCAGATATTAGACCTATGACCGCTGCGGAATGGGGGCTTTCTATGACGGAAAGCGCCGCCAATCGCATACGGAATCTCGTCGACACCCAAAAAGGCGCCGTAGCGCTCCGGCTCGCGATCTCGGGCGGCGGTTGCTCTGGATTTCAGTATGCCTTCTCTCTCGACGAGGAGCATAAACCAGATGACTTAGTGATTGAACGTAGCGGTGCATCTGTGGTTATTGATGGTATGTCCGTTGCATTGCTTAAAGATTCGCAGATAGACTGGCAAGAAGATATTGCCGGGTCGAATTTTGTGGTCAAGAACCCAAACGCTACGGCAATGTGTGGTTGTGGAACATCGTTCTCCGTTGGATAACTATACTGAGATTGACGGATCGCGTTGAGCAGGCCGGCGGCGGGCTTTTGACTGTCAGAAATTTGTTTCCGCAGTGAAATGTTCGATGAGAATTGCTACCTGGAATGTCAATTCTATAAGAGCCCGCCTCCCCAACGTGATCGAATGGCTTGGTAAGGCCTCTCCAGATGTGGTGCTGCTACAGGAAGTTAAAACCGTCGCCGAAAACTTTCCAACACAAGAATTAGAGGAACTGGGATTTAATTGTGCGGTTGTAGGACAGAAATCCTATAACGGTGTTGCGATTCTTTCCAGGTTTCCAATCCAAGACATAATAAAACGCCTTCCCGGAGATAGCGAAGACAACCAGGCGCGCTATATCGAGGCGTGGATTGATGCCGGAAGTGGAGGAGTGCGCGTCGCCTCGATTTATTTGCCCAATGGCAACCCTACTAGTTCCCCCAAATACCCATACAAACTAGCGTGGATGGATCGTCTGCAATCGCATGCCTCCCACCTACTAACAAATGAAGAAGCGGTCGTATTGGGTGGCGATTACAATGTGGTGCCGTCAGATGACGACGTCTATGATCCAAAAGGATGGGAGGGCGACGCGCTGTGTCGCCCGGAAACTCGTGCCCGATTCCGCGCAATTCTATATCTAGGGTATACTGAAGCCTTCCGCGCACTCAATGCCGAAAACGGACATTATACATTTTGGGATTATCAGAGCCGAGCCTTCGAGTCTGATCGAGGCTTGAGGATTGACCATTTTCTCCTCTCGCCCCAGGCCGCGGACCGCTTAAAATCGTGTGAAATTGACCTCGTGCCACGTGGGCGTACCAAGGCTTCTGACCACACGCCAGTCCTGTGTGAACTCACCAACTAGTACACCGCCTACTGTTGTGCAGGTTTGATAAAACCCGGCCGCATGTGCCAAACATTATGTTCTAGGGCTCTTTAACGTTACCTCACTTGCAGAGTTGGCCCTCCTGGGGCAAGGCGGACTGTTGGGCGAACATTTTGAAACGGCAAAGCTAAATTGTCGGCAGCGTTTGGCCCAGGCGAAGCTGCGATTATAATTTCCCCTGCGAGCCCGGAAAAATCGGCGCGAAAATGTACGGAACTTTTCAGAACCAAGATAGCTCGCGTCGAGGGTTCGATCTTGAGATGGTGAAATATGGCTTGGTCGGCCAGCTGCATTTTTTTTGAAGATACCAATACCTCGATACCACCAATCTTAAGCGCCGCCATCGGACCAAGTTCCATACGTGCGCCACCAAACATGGGTCCAGTGCCGGTAATCCGTCCATCGTTAATGCTCTGAACACGAAAAACACTTTTAAACGACGTCTCCCCATCCCAACGAGAGCGGGCGCCGAGGGAAATTTCAATTTCCTTTCCCTCACCCGCCTGATGCGCGAGTTGTGCAGATTCTGGATCATAAATTAAACCGATCACCGAAGAATGCGCGCCGGCATCAACCAACGCCCTTAACATCCCAATTGTATCCGAGTTACCACCAGCACCCGGATTGTCCTGAGTATCTGCGATAACCACTGGTTTTAACGTGCTACCCATGGCGTACCGGACCGCCTCGTCCGGTGCATAGATTTTTCCTTGGAATTCAGACTCTGCTGAAAGTACAGATTCGGTTAATTCATGCGCCGCGTGATCGGCGCTTTCCTGGTCATCCGCATAGGCGAGGATAGCAGGCCCCACCTCATGTATATCGGATGGCGGGAAACCAGTGGCGAACGATAAAGACCAAATTCCTGAGTATCGGCGTTCGATGTCCTCAAGGCTTTTATAGAGACTGCGACAAGGCTCAGCCAGGCTAGATTGCCAAATCAACGGAATTAAAAAGTCAAGTTTACTCACTGATTTTGCTGGCCTTTTGTCCTTCATGATTCTTTCGAGCAAGATTGCCGTTCGCCTACCTGTATCAGCCATGTCAACGTGCGGATAGGTTCTATATGCAACCAGTGCATCTGCCTGCAAAACCATCCGGGTTGTGATGTTTGCGTGCAGATCCAGGCTCGCGATTAGAGGCACCTGAGGACCAATCAACCGTCGAACTCGTTCCAGAAGTTCACCTTCACCATCCTGGCTATGCTCAGTAACCATGGCCCCGTGAAGGTCCAAATATACCGCGTCCACCGGCAAGGAGTTTGCTAAACGGTCCAACATGGACCCGGCCACCCTTTCAAAGGCATCGGCAGTAACGTGAGATGATGGGGCAGCAGAACACCACAACAAAGGGATGGGTGAATGACCAAACGCCATGCTAGCGTTTATAAAACCCGATATACCAAGGTTAACCCCTTCAACCATATCAAAGAGCTTTTCGCCTTCGGTCAGAGCTGGCCATCCATTCGCTTCAACAAAATTCTGATACACTGCCTTCTCAGGGGCAAATGTATTTGTCTCATGATGGAACCCACCAACAGCGACTTTCATGGGACACCTACTTGTTTTGTCTTTTTTGTTGATCCATGGCCTTTTGGTTCCATCATTTTAGCAAAGCGGCCCGTATCAACCGGTTGATATTATTTACGATATTCAAAAATTCTTATTCCAGAACCAGTTTAACGAGCCTGCCTACGTCCAAGCGTACGTTAGAATCAATAGCATTTAGTACCCGAAAGCGTTCCAATTTAAAACTGGATACTGCCATCCGTTGAGCAAGTTTCTCTTGGGTGTCGCCGTCCGTCACCCGATGCAGGGCTATCCGGAGTGGTTTAACAGTTAATGCCTCTGCATTACTTAAGCGGCGAAAGGATAATGCTGTGTGTTCGACTTTTCGACGTCTTTCTTTCGAGAAATTGTTTGGAGTTGCAAAAAGAAAACGATAAATAAGTCGGGAATCAAAGCCAATTGCTACCAAACGTAAAACTATATTCCCCGAGCCACCACGAGGATGTATCACCGCAGTGGCCGCGGGCAAACCATTAATTTTTAACGTCTCCAGCCCGGACAAAGCTTGGCCTTGAGCCCAATCGTTGCGAAGATAGTTTGTCACGGACTGCCCACCGCGATTATCAAAATCAAACTGAAGTGCTTCCCCATCGTTTCCTTTTGCAACGACGCTTTTTTGACCGTTCAATATGGTAAACCCATCTGGCACAACAAATTCAAACCGAAGAACGGGATGAATAAAACGATTACCCCTCACAAATCCCTGCTTGGGATCATCCCCGAAAAGTAGTCCATCAATTTTACTTAGATATAATTTTGAAGCCACTATGGGATCCATCACCCCGTGGTCTCGAGCCAATTCTACGGCACGTGTAACCCGTTTTTCCGTACGTGGATGCGTCGCGAAAAAATCAAAACCTTGCTCTGGAGCAACGCCTCTGATTTTAGCCTCTAATCTCGAGTGTGCTTCGAGTTTCCGTAAAAAGGTTGACACTGCCCGTGGCAAAAACCCAGCACGAGCTAGATACCGTACACCCAACTGATCCGCCTCAAACTCATCGTCGCGGGAATAGGCTTGAACCGCAGCGAATGCTCCTACCTCTCCTACTTTATGAAGAACCGAGTTTCCGGTGACCGCACCAAGAACAGCCAGACCCAAATTTGCCAAGACACTGTTTCCGATCCTATCCGCACTGTGGCGCGCAGTCACATGCCCAATTTCATGTGCAATCACACCAGCAAGTTCCGCCTCGTTGCTTGCCAACGCAAGAATACCACGGGTGATGTAAACGTACCCCCCGGGAAGAGCAAAAGCATTCACAAGGGGCGTATTAAGTACGGTAAAGGTAAAACGAGCGTTGGGCGTTTCCGAAGTGTGCACCAAAAAATTTCCTATAGAGTTCACATAGGACGAGATTTTGGAATCTGCATAAAGACCCCCAAACTCCTCTAGAATTTTTGGATGCTCCTCTCTACCAATCCGTGCCTCATCGGAGGGAGACATGAAGAGGTCAAATAAATCTTGCGCGCGGGCACTGCTACACACAAACAAACAGGAGACCGTACCCGCTACAATCAGAGCAGAGCAGCGCAATGAACCGCCCCTACTCCGTTTTGCAAAATAAAAACGAAAAGTCAAAATTTTTATTTTTTGATAAATTTAAAAATTTAATAAA
>PTKD01000133.1 GCA_002938115.1 Alphaproteobacteria bacterium MarineAlpha9_Bin7
GTTGAAATGCCTCTAGTCGTTGCGGGGATTGCTTTTTCAACGATGCAGACAACTGGCATGGCGACCCGAGTATTCCTCGGCTGGTTAAGCGATCACTTTATATCTACCGTACGACTGTTGGGCATAATAGGAGTTTTGATAGCTATCACACTCAGCATAATGGCATTTATCAATCCTGCCTGGTCCACCAGTGCGATTTTCCTATTTGCAGCACTTGCGGGGGTATTTGTTACCGGCTGGTCCGGGGTGTATTTGGCGGAAATAGCACGTACTGTCCCCCACGATCAGGTGGCTGTTGCTACTGGGGGAACCGTATTTTTCAGTTTTCTTGGAGCAGTCGTTGGACCAAGCTTATTAAGCCTTATAATCGCAACAACAGATAGCTTCAGCCCTGCTTTCCTTGTCATGGCCGCTTCTGCGGGACTGGTGGGCGCATTGGTATTGATAACCCATCGGCGCACTGTAACAAACGTCCTAGATAACTGATTTTCCACAAGGATCAATCATCCTTCACTCACGGGATTTGCCAAAATTGCAAGGCAAACGGGGCGGGAACTGCTTCTATCACGAGTAACTAAAACCCATTGTCCGGCAATGGTAATACAGACCGCCATCTTGAACGATAAGCCAATTTGCTTGCTCCGTACCACCGTTATGGTGCGAATGAACACTCTCAGGAGGCGTAATTATAGTGGCCCATGGCTCCCAATTTTTTTGGATTCCATCAACCATCGAGTAACACTGGGGAGCATCAACGACCAACGACACAGCCACCGAGTTATGGCGATGAGGTGGTTGTGCGCCACCTGGAGGCAATTGATTCATTGCAAGAGTAAGTGACGGAGAAATATTGCGTGTCTCTTCCAGGTTTGCTGTTGATAGTACTACAGCGAGGCCTGCCGACGCGCGATCATTGAGTTTTGCATCTGCAATCTGAAGTTCACGTTGGATCTCACCAGCCGGGAAATGGGCCGGTTCAACCAGTGCCAAACTGAGGTCAGGCGGAGTCAAACGTTCGAATGCAAGTTGTGGTGCATTCGTAACCACCCAGAGAATGCTATCTTTGTTTCCACTAACATGCGAGATGGGAACACCTCCAGGCAGACAAAACACGTCTCCCTCAGTCCATTCGATAGTATCATCGCCTTGCACGCTCCTCCCCGTACCCTTAATCACATAACCGAACACTGTAGACGCGCACGGGGTATGCGTTAATGTTTTCCCAGACTGAATACGCGCATAAGACGCAAGCACCAATGGTGTTGTCGCGGGAAAGGGAAGATTCATTGCAGCACTTTGATCAAGCGGAATCAGCTCGGTTCCAGTATCCGCATCAAAAGCTCGATCACGCTCTATTAGAAAACTATGACCCGGTACAGGAGAAAGTGTAATATTGAACGCATTTTCAGAATCGAAATATCGCGCACGCTGCGTGTACACGGTACCACCATTTGCCACCTGCCTCATCGGTGTTTTTCTATTTAGTGCAGTTTGCGCCACGTGGAAAATCCTTTTGTTACATATTGAACTTATATGTTACCGCTAAACATGAGTTTGAAACAAAATATTAGCATGAAACTCTTTTGCTTAAACGTATAGAATTTCCCTTTCCCAACACCTGGAAACTACTTGGTCAGGAGACTATCTAGCTGGATCATTGGGAAGTTAAATGGGTATGAAAGCCTAAGGGACCTGCATTCATGGCATGTGGAAGAAAAATTAGTGGCCGACGCGCAGTTGTTGCGGCCGTTCTGGGTAATACCCTTGAATGGTATGATTTTGCCGTATACGGCTTTATGGCGACAATTCTTGCTGGTCATTTCTTTCCAGCTGACGATGAAGTGACATCCCTTTTGGCCACCTTTGCGGCATTCGGGGTCGGCTTTGCGGCACGTCCACTTGGGGCTTTTCTCATCGGTCGCCTGGCTGACCGTAAGGGCCGCAAATTTTCCCTTATGATCACAATTCAATTGATGGCACTCGGTACCGTCATCATTGGACTTACTCCTACATATGAAACCATTGGACTCGTGGCACCACTTCTGATCGTGCTAGCGCGCCTTATCCAAGGATTTTCAGCTGGCGGTGAATGGGGCGGATCAACCGCGTTCATTGTGGAATGGGCGGGAGAGAATCGCCGCGGACTTACCGGCAGCTTGCAACAAATAAGTGTTGCAGCTGGGCTTTTGCTGGGGTCCGGTTGTGCAGCACTCCTGAGCACCATCCTGGAGGAAGATATTCTTACAACATGGGGATGGAGAGTTCCGTTTCTTCTGGGCGGCTTGATAGGGCTGGTTGGCATTTATATACGGCGCAGCGTCGACGAGACGCCTGCTTTTCAACAGTCCATCGCGACCAAACACAGGGACACCGATCTACGAAAAAATTCAATTGAGCCAGCCGCACACGCCTTTGGATTCACCATCCACTGGACTGTCTCGTATTATATATTTTTAGCCTACATGCCCACGTTTGCGATTCGTCATCTCGGGCTTGATAGATCAGTAGCCTTGTGGTCCAACACCGTAGGACTTTTAGCGCTGATGGTGGTCGCTCCAATTGCTGGCTATTGGTCAGACAAAATCGGGAGAAAACCTCTGCTTCTCGCTTCCTGTCTTACAATCGGAATTCTTGTATACCCAGTCCTCAATTATTTGCTAACGAACCCCTCGGTCGCAGCAATCATTTGTGCCCAAGTGCTGTTTGGATCCCTAATTGCGCTGTACTCTGGACCAGGACCCGCAGCGATATCTGAGATTTTTCAAACTTCATATCGTGCGACCGGAATGTCAGTAGGGTATAGCTTAGCCGTCGCTGTTTTTGGAGGATTTGCACCGTTTATCGCCACCTGGCTAATTGAAATCACCGGGTCACCGATCTCTCCTGCATATTATGTTTTACTCGCGGCCCTCGTTACAGCACTGGTTATCCTACGTTTGCCGGAAAGTGCACACCGACCTTTGAAATGAACGATATATAGGGCCCGATCATCGCTCTAGGCCGTACAAACTGTGCCAAAAACGATCAATGAGAGATAAGAGCCAAAACATTGCTACCCAACACCCTGAAACAGGATTACGCTGTTCCCACTTTATCTTTGCAAAACACTTGGTTCCCAAAGTATTACAATCACTCGTCAACTCATCGTCAAAGTTGAAAAAAAATACTAAATTCCTAATGCAATGATACAAAGTGAGATTTAACGATGCGATTTGGAGTCTTTTACGAACTGCAACTTCCGCGACCATGGAACGAAGGCGATGAACACCGCCTATTTCATGAGGCGCTAGAGCAAATCGTATTGGCAGATCGTTTGGGGTTCGATTTTGCCTGGGAGGTCGAACACCATTTTCTCGACGAATATTCACATTCCTCTGCCCCAGAAGTTTTTTTAGCCGCTGCTGCTAGCCTAACCAAGACAATTCGCCTGGGTCATGGCATCCGACAAGTGATCCCAAATTACAACCATCCAGCCCGAACAGCTGAAGGACTGGCAACGTTAGATTTACTATCCAACGGAAGGGTAGAATTTGGCATCGGGGAAGGGGCAACACGTTTAGAACTTCACGCATTCAACATTCCTGCAAGGGAAAAACGGGCAATGGCGCTTGAGGCCACCGAGCAAATTTGCAATATGATGGTCCTGACCCCCTACCCTGGCTTCGACGGCAATAGTTTTTCTATGCCCTGCCGCAATGTACTTCCAAAGCCATTGCAAAAGCCGCACCCACCACTTTGGATGGCATGCACCAATCGAGATACAATCAAAGTAGCAGCACGCAACGGAATTGGCGCACTTGCTTTTAATTTCATTGATCCGGAAGAAGCTCAAACCTGGTCCAATAGTTACTACGAAATCATAAAAAGCGAGGAATGTATCCCTTTGGGATGGTCTGTTAATGCAAATCTAGCAATGGTATCTGCGTTTTCTATGCACGAAGACCGCACCGAAGCAATTCGCCGGGGCCAAGATAATTTTGAGTTCTTTAGGTATTCGCAACAAAAACTAGTCGCCGAGGACTTTGTTCCTGGGTGTAGCAATATGTGGGAAGAATTTCTTGAGGCACGTGGAGATGCTTCAGACCAATTGGCGCAGGCAGCCCTCGCGCATTCCGAGTTTGATGGAGCCGGTATTGGTACTCCGAATGACATGAGGCGCCATTTGAAAGATTTGCAGGCAGCTGGAGTTGATCAAGTAATCTTTCTGCAGCAAGCGGGTCGCAATACGCATAAAAATATTTGCGAATCATTGGAACTGTTCGCGGAAACTGTAATGCCTGAGTTCCATCAAGATGCTGAAAAGCGCGAAAACCAAAAAGCTGAAGAATTGGCTCCATATATCAAGGCCGCATTGGCCAGAAAAGAATTCATGCAACCACTTTCACCCTCCGAAATACCTGTCGTTAAAGCGTCAGTTAAATCTGCAAAAGTTGGTGCGTTGGGAAATCGGGCCGCAGCTAGTGGTAGCTAACGGGCCTGGCACCAGGCCTTTCTATCACAAATTAGAGGATGCACGGCTTCCCGACGTACGTACAAAATGCAAATTCCAGCCCTCAGTCATCTGCACTTGGAACGAGCAACCATATCCATTGCAGCCAGATAACCAAACGTTATAGCAGGTCCAAGCGTGATCCCGGGACCAGGGTAACTTCCTTCCATCACGGACCGTGCATCTGCCCCACAAGCATACAGACCAGATATTGGTGTTCCCTCTACGTCAAGGACACGCGAAAGGGAATCTGTTGCAAGCCCCGCTGCTGAACTCAAGTCACCAATCTCTATTTTGACGGCAAAGAACGGGGAACATTCAATGGGTGCCACGCACGGGTTGGGCTCAACTTCTGGATCCCCGAGGAAGCGTTGATAAACATTACAACCGCGGCCGAACATCGGATCTTCACCCTTTTCGGCAAACTGGTTGTATCGCCGAATCGTCTCAGCGAAAGCATAAACTGGCAAAGCCAGTTTTTCTCCAAGCTCAGCAATACTGGATGCCTCAACCAGGTATCCCTGTGATGTTAGAAAACGGCGGTTGATGCGCATCGGTTTCAAAGCTCCCAGGCCATATTTCCAAACGAAATTTGAATCTGCGATTAAATAGGCAAAAGCTTTTACACTGTTTTCTTGATCGTGATGGGATAAGAGTGCGCGCCCAAACTCATGGTAAGAGACCGATTCATTAACGAAACGCTCACCTTTCCAATCCACAGCGACGAGACCGGGTTTAGCTCGGTCTAAGACTGTATGTGGAAACACGGCCGAACTACCATCTGCTCGGATGTACTGAGATACCGGTGTCAAAAATGCGTTCTCCAAGCTTGCTGAAGCAAAGGATCCTCCGACCAATTTTGCCAACCGCGCACCATCGCCTGTAGCCCCGGAAAACGTTGCGCTACTATCCGACATTGTGGACGGCAATAGTTCGCGACGTCGCACTCGATCATGGGTGAACCCACCCGTCGCCAGCACTACCCCGATCCGGGTTGTCATTGACGACCCATCCATTAACTCG
>PTKD01000134.1 GCA_002938115.1 Alphaproteobacteria bacterium MarineAlpha9_Bin7
AACAGAGTATGCTCTTACAGTTTGGTGCTCGAGGTGTTGTTCAGCATCTTTCCTGAATAAAGTACCCAACCGTTCAATACTGTTTTCTTGTTAGTGGAATCAGTATTTTGAGGAAAGTTGCGAGATAATAAAATGAAATGTTAGACGGGTTTACTAGATACTGTTCGGACAGGCTCGTTATTAGCTGGAATATGGATAAAAACGGAAAAGGAAACTAATTCGATGAATGCGCAACAAAACCGGCAAATTCTTCTCGCTGCTCGGCCGGTTGGAGAACCAAAAGCATCTGACTTCAACTTGGTAGAAACCGATATTCCGGTACCCGGTGACGGCGATGTTCTCTGCAGAACGATACATCTTTCACTGGACCCGTATATGCGTGGTCGCATGAACGCTACGAAAAGTTATGCCGATCCCGTGGAAATCGGCGCCGTAATGGAAGGTGGGACCGTAAGTCGTGTGATCTCCTCCAAGAACGAGTCATTCGATGAAGGTGACATCGTGGTGGCCCGTACCGGGTGGCAGGATTTCGCAGCGATACCCGGCACTCAACTGAGAAAAGTAGATCCAACACTCGCGCCGATCTCCACCGCTGTCGGCGTTCTGGGAATGCCCGGAATGACGGCGTACACGGGCCTCTTGAATATTGGCAAACCACAACCCGGAGAAACGGTAGTAGTTGCTGCCGCATCCGGTGCGGTGGGGGCAATCGTTGGGCAGATTGCAAAAATCAAAGGGTGCAAGGTAGTAGGGCTTGCTGGATCCCCTGAAAAATGTGACTACGTGACGAATGAGCTGGGCTTTGACGCTTGTGTTAACCACCGCGACTCTGATTTAGCGGAGCAACTCTCTCAGGCGTGCGGTGATGGCATCGACGTGTATTTTGAAAACGTGGGAGGAGTAGTATGGGAGGCGGTCCTGCCGCTGTTCAACATGCGCGCTCGAGTCCCAGTCTGTGGCCTGATCTCACACTACAACGCGACTAGTCTACCGGGCGCTCCCAATCGCGTTCCAGAGCTCATGTTCAAGGTATTGACGCATCGATTAACGTTACGAGGCTTTATCGTGCGGGACTACGATGATCAACAGCAAGAGTTTCTGTCTAACACAGCAAACTGGATAAAAGACGGAAAAATTCGTTACCGGGAAGACTTCGTTGACGGGTTAGAAAAGGCGCCCGAAGCCTTGATAGGACTGCTCAAGGGAAACAACTTTGGAAAGCTGGTCGTACGAGTCTCCCCAGACCCAACCTCCTAACAACCCAACAGGGATAACGAATCCTCAAATCAAGCGGCACGATCCTGCCGCTTGATCGCAGCAAGCTTATCAAGAATGACGTTACGCCCGTGCTCAGCGCTCTCGACGGCCGCAAGCTTCACATGACCAAAGCCACGAATTTGGTCCGGTACTTCCGCAAGTTCAACAGCAACCGAATGATTGTCCAACGTTAAGTCCTCGCACAGACGTTCCATATCAGACAAATACTGGTCACGTAGCCGTCTTTCCATACGCCTCTCAGTGGTCCAGCCAAACGGGTCAAATCGACTACCACGCAATCCCTTACAACGCGCAAGGATCTTAAATACGGAAAACATCCATGGACCAAACTCACTTTTACGTGGCAAACCCGTTTGCGGATTCTTGCGAGCAAAAAGTGGAGGAGCTAAATGAAAGTGCAAACGATAGTTGCCATCAAATGTCTTCGATAACTTTTGCTTAAAATCCCCAGTCGTAAACAATCGTGCAACTTCATATTCATCCTTGTAAGACATAAGCTTGAACGCATATTTTACGATTGCATTGGTAAAATCATCTCGGTTTCCATCAATCTGTTGCTCCGCCTCACGTGCGCGCTCAACCAAGTTTTGATACCGAGTGGCATATTCAATGTCCTGGTAGGAGGCAAGAAATGCAACCCGTTGTTGAATCCGGCTATCAATTCCCTGCGCCACCGGTTCCCCATCTCGCGGTAAAAGTTTCGCCATTCCCTCCGGATCTGCAACGGCAAGCCGACCCAGACGAAATGCGTGCAAATTAAAAGACACCGCCACACCGTTTAACTCGATGGCACGTTCGATGGCTGGAACCGAAAGGGGGAGAAACCCAAGTTGTAAGGCGTAACCAATCATAAACGTATTCGCACCAATGGTGTCGCCTGTGAGTGCCAGGGCAATTTGAGTCGCAGAGACCGTATTCATCTGCTGCTTTCCTGCGTGCTCCTCTAGACCACGAAGCAATAGCCCCCCATCCAAATTCATATTCGGTGCCGTTTGAAACTGCGGCGTAGGTGTCAAACTCTCATTGACCACCACTCGTGTCTTCCCGGGCTCTATTGTACGCACCGAAACAGGAGCAACCGCGGCCACCAAATCACATCCCAAAAGCAGATCTGCTTCCCCGAAACCTACATCCGCTGACGACATCGATTCCGGGTCTTGAAGAATTTTCAGGTGGCTGTACACCGCACCATTTTTCTGGCTAACCCCTGTCATATCAAAAATCGCTGATCCCTTACCCTCCAAGTGCGCCGCCATTCCAAGCACGGCGCCAATAGTTACGACGCCCGTACCCCCCACACCCGCAATCAACACGCTCCAATCATTCTCGACGACAGGCTGCACGGGGTCCGGCAAACTATCGAAGAAATCAGCCGGCACTTCCGCGGCCTCGGCCCTTTTTATCCCGCCACCGTGTACCGTCACGAAGGATGGGCAAAATCCGTCAACGCACGAATAATCCTTATTGCAACTTGATTGGTCGATCACCCGTTTCCGACCGAATTCCGTCTCAAGCGGGTGTATGGACACACAATTCGCCTTTACAGAGCAATCGCCGCAACCTTCGCAGACCAAGGAGTTAATAAAGGCGCGTTTTGGCGGATTCGGAAATTCGCCACGCTTCCTCCGACGTCGTTTCTCCGCGGCACACGTCTGCTCGTAAATAATGACTGTGGTACCCTCAAGATCACGTAGATCCTTTTGGATCGAATCAAGTTCCTCGCGATCATGCACACTTACCTCAGTAGGAACATCTGGTGCACCCCGAAATTTATCCGGCTGATCCGAAACAATTACAACACGCGATACTCCCTCACTCTTCACCTGCTGCGCGATTTGCCCAACCGACATGTTTCCTTCAACTGGCTGCCCTCCGGTCATTGCTACCGCATCGTTGTACAAGATTTTATATGTGATGTTTGCACCCGCCTGAACGGAAGCCCGAATGGCTAAGGAACCGGAGTGGTTATAAGTCCCATCTCCCAAATTTTGGTAAATGTGGTTGGTTTCTGTAAATGGTGCCAAGCCGGCCCAGGTAACCCCCTCACCGCCCATCTGACTGATGGAACGAGTGTTGCGATCCATCAATACTGCCATCCCGTGACAACCAATTCCTCCCAATGCAAAAGAGCCATCCGGAACTTTGGTGGAAGTATTATGTGGACAACCCGAACAAAAATATGGCGATCTGGCGATTCCTTGGTCAAGCGCGGGCAGGTTCCGGTTGATGCGATTTCGGACATTGGCATGACGCGATTTGAGGTCCTCATCTACCGCACCCTCAGATTCCAATCGCTCTGCTATCGCGTTGGCGACTGCTGCTGCTTCAAGCGGATGGTCGGACGGAAGCAAAGGAGAGCCATCGACGCGAAATTTACCGACAATACGAGGGCGCCTTTCTTCCGCATACAATATGCTTTTCGCCTGATCCTCAACCAAAGGTCTTTTTTCCTCAACAAACAACAGCTCATCGCAGTTCGCTGAAAATGCTTTCATTCCTTCCGGTTCTACCGGCCATACCATGCCAACTTTGTAGAGCCCAATTCCCATCTCCCTGGCCCGACCGTCGTCAATCCCTAGCTGGTGGAGAGCACCAATACAGTCGAGATACGCCTTGCCGGAAGTAACGATTCCCAACCGTGTGGGACGGGATGATCCAAACGCGGCGTAATCAATGCGATTGTTTCGCGCATACGCGAGAACCCGAGGCAATTTGTAACGCACCATCCGCTCATCCTGGCCCAAAGGATCATATTCGGGTCTAATGTGAATGCCGCCTTCAGGCAAAACCATATCTTGGGGTAATTTAATCGCGACGCGATCTGGATCCACCGCAACGGTCGCCGTAGCAGTTACCGTTTCGTTGACACATTTAAAACCAACCACCACACCAGCAAAGCGAGACATCGCGATTCCATGCAATCCAAAATCAAGATATTCCTGGATAGTGGCGGGGAAAAGAACCGGAATCGAGTTGGCTGCCAAGGCAGGATCAGATTGATGACCAATCGACGAGGATTTTCCCGGATGGTCATCACCAAACACAATCAAAACACCACCATTTGGATGTGTACCATTGTAGTTAAGGTGTTTTAATGGATCTCCCGACCGGTCAACGCCAGGTCCCTTGCCATACCAAATTGAAAACACACCATCGACTTTCCGGCCTGGGACAAAATCGAGTTGTTGCGTGCCCCAAATGGCGGTCGCCGCTAAATCTTCGTTCAAACCCGGTTGAAAAACGATTTGGTGCTTCTCTAGGTAACTCTTTGCCGCCCAAAGAGCGCTGTCATACCCGCCAATCGGTGAACCTCGGTAGCCAGAGATAAATCCCGCCGTATTTAAACCATTCGCAGCGTCCCGTTCGCGCTGCATAATTGGGAGCCTCACCAAAGCTTGTGTTCCAGAAATAAATACTCGGCCCCGGCTTAACTGATATTTATCCTCAAGTGTTACCGTGCGCAGGCTACCACCATCCATCAAGACCTCTCCCATTCTCGCTTAGGCTTAGCCGCACAAACTTGCTCTCAGCAAACCACCACCCCTCAGACCTGAACCGGGGTGTCCAGCGCATGAAGTGTTGAACGCAGCAGGCCGGAGCGGATCTAGCCATGTATGCCTACTATTGAACAATTTATCGGAAATGTCATTGAATAGTGAAAGAGCACTATTTAATGCAAATTTCGTTACCTATTGCACTACATATAAGTGCGGTCAGCAATAGTTGGACAAAAACCATGCAACTTCAAATACCGATAAGAAGACATAAAGTTTCTCACAAGAGGTACGAAATAAACTCTCGGCTGTCCCTAATTCGCCCACGACACTTTCTACGTTATCGCCTATGCCACACGGAAAACTCATGGTTTCCGGTGAGAGTCTTGTTATCCCTCGCAGCAACATAATCAAAAGCTTTAAAGCTATTATTATGGGGACCCCATTGGTAGAAGATTGCTCGGAAATCCCTGTTGCCAGGGTCGCTTAAATCCGGATGCGCCCTATCTATTGCTACGCCCTAAGGTGCAAAATAGTTGATGGATTGACCATCGAGCAAAAAATTAACTTCGGGATCGGCTGTCGCCTCTTGATGTTTTTCTATTGGGAGCAGCTCCTCTGCAACAAACCATTTTTTTGGATTATCTATCAGACCCCTGGCCGTTTGATTTAGTGTCGCGATACGTTCTCGAGCACCTTGG
>PTKD01000135.1 GCA_002938115.1 Alphaproteobacteria bacterium MarineAlpha9_Bin7
AAACGGGCTTCAAGCTACTCGTTTTTGTAACCCATTTGTAACCCACAAAGAAAAAGGACTCAGCTGCTTCCAGCTAAGTCATTGAAATAGTGGTGCGCGCTACAGGAATCGAACCTGTGACCCACTGATTAAAAGTCAGTTGCTCTACCGACTGAGCTAAGCGCGCTCGCAAATTTCGTGGCGAAGATAGGAGGGACATTCTAAAGGGTCAAGACACGGAACGAATCATCGACGAAATCAATAGGACGACCTTTATAGCAAGCCCTCATTTACCTTTTTGGGGGATGCCCCCGTTTACAATGGCTCGATATCTCCCTTCATTCCATCAACTAAATAATTGCTACTAAATTGCATTAGTTCGCCCGAGCGAATGGCAGCACGCATTTCTTTCATTAACGATTGGTAATAATGCAAATTGTGCCAGGTTATAAGAATTGCACCCAAGATTTCCTTCGCCTGAACAAGATGATGAAGATATGCCCGACTGTAACCGAGACACGTTGGACACCGACACCTCTCATCCAGAGGTCTAGGATCATCTTTGTGTCGATGATTTCGGATATTGACGACCGCGTTCCGGACAAACGCCTGGCCAGTGCGCCCAGAGCGCGTAGGCAGAACACAGTCAAACATATCGCAACCGGAAGTCACAGCTTCTACAAGATCTACCGGACGACCAACACCCATCAAATATCTGGGCTTTTCTGTTGGTAACCTTTTTGCCGTATACCCCATAATTTCATACATCAACTCACTACCCTCCCCAACTGCCAGACCGCCAATCGCATATCCATCAAAGTCATTCTCAACAAGCAAGCTTACTGACTCGGAGCGTAATTCCTGATGCATCCCTCCCTGTACAATACCGAAGATCCCAAAACCCGATTTTGGCGAAAAGGCTGCCTTGGAACGCGCCGCCCAACGCATTGATAACTCCATAGATTTAGCTGCCACATCTTTTGATGCTGGGAAGGAAGTACATTCGTCCAACGCCATTGTTATAGTTGAATGCAAATCACGCTGAATTTGGACACTTCGCTCGGGTGTCAATACATGTTGGGCTCCATCAATATGGGACTGAAATGTGACCCCCTTTTCCGACAAATTACGCAATTTCGACAGGGACAGAATTTGAAACCCTCCCGAGTCTGTCAGTACTGGCCCCGGCCAAGCCATCATCTTACCAACCCCACCGAGACGCGCTATTCTCTCAGGCCCTGGTCGAAGCATTAAATGATAGGTATTTGCCAGAATAATTTCGGCCCCGCACCGCGCCAATGCCTCAGGCGTCATTGCCTTAACAGTTCCGACCGTACCAACCGGCATAAAAGCTGGGGTCGCAAAGGTTCCTCGTGCAGTGCGAACCCGACCCACCCTTGCTTCGCCATCGCAGGCTTCAATCTCGAATGAGATGGTCATGGAGGGCAGTTCAGCGTTAGTAGGGAGGCATCTCCGTATGAGTAGAATCGGTAATTCTCTCGGATAGCATGAGCATAGGCCGCTCGAATACGTTCCAACCCGCAAAACGCCGCAACAAGCATAAACAAGGTGGAACGTGGCAAATGGAAATTTGTCAGCAGGAGATCAACAGCCTTGAAATGATAACCGGGGGTAATAAAAAGGTTTGTGTCTCCCGTAAAGGCGTGAACCACCCCATTTTCATCGGCGACAGTCTCTAGCAGTCGAAGCGCGGTGGTACCAACTGCGATAATACGGCCGCCGCTCGAGCGAACATCATTGACTCTGTTTGCCACACTAGATGAAAGTTCTCCCCACTCAGGTTCCATAATGTGATCTTTTGTATCTCCGGCTGTCACAGGTCTAAAAGTGCCTGATCCGACATGAAGAGTGAGTCGAAGCATATCTACGCCCGATTCACGCAGCGTATCTAAAAGCTCGTTTGTGAAATGAAGACCTGCGGTGGGCGCGGCTATCGCCCCCATGCGATCAGCGTAAATCGTTTGGTAGTCGATAAGGTCACTTTCATCGGCCCCTTCGGACCGAGAAATATACGGTGGCAAGGGTAGTGTGCCATGTCGATACAAATATGCCAGCACTGCTTCGGTATCACCATCGAACTTAATTATCCGCTTGCCGCGGCATCCCAAAGATACAACCGTGGCTTTAAAATCAAATGGGAACAGGACTTCATCGCCACACTCAAGTTTTCGCGCTGGATATGCTAGGACACGCCAATTCCCATCTCCGAGGTCCCTATCCAATGTTACGTGAACCCTTGCCTTCCCGCGATGGCCCGACAAAAGAGCGGGTATAACACGGGTATCATTAACAACAATTAAGTCACCCGGTCGCAGATAGCTGGGCAAATCGCGCACACGGGCGTCGCTTAGATGGTCGGTAACCACCAGCAGTCCCGCACTATCGCGCGGGCGCGAAGGACGATCCGCGATCTGCTTGCGCGGGAGGTCGAAATCAAAGGCATCGACTCGCATGAGACGAAACTGCTAACGCTTATTCCGAATCCGACGCGATTTGCATTCGAACAATCTTATCGGGGTTTTCCACCAATCCATTATTTTGAGGCGCACCGCGTTTAATTTTATCTACGTGCTCCATACCCTCTATCACCTGACCCCACACCGTGTACTGCCCATCTAAATGGGGCACGTCAGCAAGGCAAATGAAAAACTGACTATCGGCACTATTCGGATTTTGAGCTCGAGCCATCGACAAAGTTCCACGAACGTGCCTAGCATTCGAAAACTCTGCATCGATATTCTCTCCCGATCCTCCAGTACCTGTTCCGGTCGGGTCACCCCCCTGTGCCATAAACCCATCAATCACGCGATGGAACACCACACCGTCATAAAATCCCGAACGTACCAACTCTTTGATTCTTGACACATGGTTTGGTGCCAAATCCGATCGCATTTCTATAACCACCCGTCCGTACTCTAAATCCATGTACAACGTGTTCTCGAAGCTCCCGGACAGGGATTCATGTTCAACCATCGCCAACGCCATTGCTATGGGAAACAAATAAAGTAATTTCCGCATTGCTCCCACCTTTCAAAATTATAATATTGTTACGTATCTTTTTTTTCTTCCGATTCAACCCTCTCCAATAAACGCACTTTCACGTTTGCAGGTACAAAATCTGTTATGTCACCACCAAGCACACAAATTTCCTTAACTAGGCGTGACGAAATAAATTGAGTCTGCTCAGAAGACATCAAAAAAACGGTCTCGACTTCAGGCTCAAGGTGCGCGTTCATCCCGGCCATCTGGAACTCATATTCAAAATCAGAGACCGCGCGCAAACCCCGAACGATAATTGACGCGCCACAACTCTTTGCAAATTTCATTAACAAAGTCTCAAATGGACGTACCTCGACACGAGAATCCGTACTACCACTGAGCCCAGAAATCGCCTCTTCCACCATCTTAACTCGGTCTTCCAGGACGAACATCGGTGCTTTTCCCGCGTTGACAGCTACACCAACTACGAGCCGATCTACTACACGAAGTGCTCGTTCTATTATATCTAAATGACCAGTAGTCGGGGGATCAAACGTCCCGGGATATAGCCCAACTCTATTACGACTCATCTTCCGTACCTCCTGCTATACCCTCTACCTTCTCGGTTGTAGGCAGATCCTGCATTCCATTTCTACTGATGCCATCAAGCTCATTCTCCTCACCGAGTCTTATCACTGATACTACGCGCTCAGATTTTTTCGTTTTGAACAGTGTAACGCCCTGCGTGTTACGCCCAGCAATGCGTATATCATTAACCGAAATCCGGATAAGCTTTCCGGCGTTAGTTACGAGCATTAGCTGATCTTCCGGTCTCACGGCAAAAGAAGCCACCACATCACCATTACGCGGTGAGGTCTCAATATTGATAATGCCATGTCCCCCTCTACGCGTGATTCGATATTCGTAGGCAGAAGTGCGTTTCCCATAACCGTTCTCTGTGACAGTAAGGATCATCTCCTCACGTTCCGACAATGCGCGGGCCTGATTATTATCTAGTTTTGGCAAACCCTCCCCCAACGTCTCACCATTGCTACGACGGTCCGCTGACGCACGTTTCAGATAATCATCACGTACTTCGATACCAATTTCCTGGTGGTCAAGAATTGACATTGAGACAACACGATCACCGGAAGAACGCCTGATTCCACGTACGCCCGTTGAACTACGACTGGCGAATTCCCTTACATCTGTAATGGGAAAACGAATACACTTGCCATTGGTAACGGCGAGGAGGACATCTTGCCCCTCACAACAAGTTTTAACCCCAATTAACTCAGCTGGCCCTTCACCTGCTGTCCCCACAAGCTTCATCGCAATTTTTCCGTTGGACTTAACATTTATGAATTCTCTGAGAGCGTTGCGACGCACATCCCCGTGTGACGTCGCAAACATTACATGCATCTTACCCCAGACTTCCTCGTCTTCCGGAAGTGGCATCATGGTCGCAATTGATTCGCCAGGAAGAAGAGGAAGTAAATTTACCATAGGCTTTCCACGCGACTGTGGCGTAGCGATTGGTAATTTATATACTTTGAGCATGTAGACCATGCCTCTTGTAGTAAAAAACAACACGGGACGATGCGTATCGGCAACGAATAACTGGCTGACGAAATCTTCGTCACGGGTTGCCATGGCAGCTCGACCTTTACCTCCTCTTCGCTGTGCACGATAACTAGAGAGAGCGACTCTTTTTATGTATCCTTTGTTGGTAACAGTAACCACCATTTCCTCGTGCTCGATCAAATCCTCAATATCCGACTCGAATTCCGCCTCCTCAATCGTAGTACGGCGGTCTACAGAAAAATTCTCTTGGACATCCCTAAGCTCGCGACGCATGATCTCAAGGAGTCGATCTCGCGACTTGAGTATTCCCAAATAATCCACGATTTTTTTTGCTAACTCATTGAGATCATCAGAAATCTTGTCACGTTCAAGGGCTGTCAGGCGCTGCAACCGGAGTTCTAAAATTGCACGCGCCTGCACCTCACTCATCTTATAATTCTTGCCATCAACAAGATTATTGTTAACGTCGCCGATCTTCTCAACCAAGGCCGAGATATCTGCCACTGGCCATTTTCTGCTGATTAAGTCGTCGCGTGCCTTATTGGGATCAGGAGCACTTCTAATTAGTTTGATGACCTTATCAATATTTGCTACGGCAACAGATAGCCCGACGAGTATATGTGCGCGCTCACGCGCCTTACCAAGCTCGTATAATGTACGCCGCGTGATGACATCTTCTCGGAACGCCAGAAATGCAGTAAGTATCTGTTTTAAATTTAACTGTTCAGGGCGCCCGCCATTTAACGCTAATGCGTTAACACCGAAGCTCGTTTGTAACGGGGTATAGCGGTAAACCTGGTTGAGCACCACTTCGTACGTCGCGTCTCGCTTAAGTTCAATGACCACGCGGACACCGTCTCGGTCAGACTCATCACGAAGTCCAGAGACGCCCTCAATTCGTTT
>PTKD01000136.1 GCA_002938115.1 Alphaproteobacteria bacterium MarineAlpha9_Bin7
ATTAGATACACAGAGTTTTGATCGCACTAGATCGTAGTCAAATGCCTGATGAGAATGTGATTTCATTGAATTGGAACCGATTGATGGAAGCCAATTTATTGGTAACTTTGGTGTGCGCGTTGGAGTAATTCATGGTTGGTCGGCTTGCGGGGAAAGTAGCATTGATTGTTGGTGCGGGCTCCATTGGCCCTGGTTGGGGGAATGGAAAGGCGTGTGCCGTGTTGTTCGCACGCGAGGGTGCAAAGATCTTCGCGGTAGATATCAATTTGGATGCGGCAGAGGCAACTAAGTCAATTATTGAGGCGGAGGGAGGGGTTTGTAGTACTTACCAGGCAGACGTTGTTAAATTCTTGGACGTAGCCGATATGGTTAGGGCATGTGTGGCGGAATACGGTGGTATCGACGTGTTACACAACAACGTGGGAGGCTCTGCTCCAGGTGGTGTGGTAGACATGTCTGAGGAAGTTTGGGACGGCAACATCAATCTGAACCTTAAAAGTGCATTTCTCTGCTGCAAGTATGCGGTACCTCCAATGCTTTCAGGTGGAGGCGGGTCAATTGTTAACATTTCTTCGGTAGCAGGGATGCGTTATATGGGTCGAGACATGATAGCTTATCATGCGGCTAAAGGTGGTTTGATAGAATTAAGTAGAGCAATTGCGCTAAAGTACGCGGCTCAAGGTTTGCGGGTGAATACTGTGTGCCCGGGACTAATGAATACGCCGATGGTAACCTCTAGAATTGCTTTCCAGTATGGCGATGGGGATGGAGAGAAAATGGTCGCAGATCGCAATGCCATGTGCCCGTCCGGGAAAATGGGAGATGCTTGGGATGTAGCATATGCGTCGCTTTATCTCGCATCTGACGAGGCCAAGTATGTTAATGGGACAGAGTTAGTTGTGGATGGCGGTTTAACGGCAAAGTGCATTTGACTTGTTGGCCGTGTTTGAGCACCAGTTATTTTTAAATGCTGTTTTGTCTGGTCTACTACTGGGCGGTTTTTATGCTTCAGTTAGTATTGGCCTAACGATTTCTTTCGGACAATTGAACATTGTCAATATCGCCCATCCAGCTTTCGTAATCGTTGGGTCCTACGCGGCTTACACTGCCAACTCTGGGTTGGGCCTGGATCCCATCGTGAGCGGTATTTTGTTTATGCCGGTTTTTTTTGCCGGAGGAGCTGTTTTTTACCGGGTATATCATGTTTGTTTCGAAGCACGTGGTGACGATCCATTACGAGGTCTGGCATTCTTTTTTGGAATCATGTTCGTGATTGAGGTGTTGCTAATTATTGCTTATGGCGTTGATTACCGTTTGGTGGAAGCTGCGTATATCGGTGAGACGGTGGGATATGGAGCGATAACCCTTCCTCTACGGATGGTTGCGCCGTTTCTGGCGGCTCTCATATTGACCTTCGGCATTCAATTGTTTCTCTCCAAGACGTTTACGGGGCGCGCAATCATGGCGGTAGCGCAAGACCAGATTGCTGTGCAGCTCATGGCAATTAATCCAACATACATTAAACAAATTGCGTTCGGTATTGCCATTATGACCGCCAGTTTGGCTGGTGCGTTGCTAATAGTAATTGGTCCCGTCGAGCCCTCGATGGGGCGGCAATACATAGGACGGGTTTTTGCTATAGCAGTACTTGGTGGCATGGGGAGCATCCCGGGAACGTTGGTTGCTGCTTTGATTCTAGGAGTTGCTGAAAGTTTGACCGCGACTTTTTACGGTCCGTCGTGGGCTCCAGCGGTATCATTTGGTTTACTTTTGGGAGCACTGGCTCTACGTCCGCAAGGGCTCTTTGGGCGTTAAGCGATGAAGGGATCAGTATTTTTTATCGGAGCGTGTACAGTTGTTCTGGCAGGGCTGGCTTTGACCCGTTTAGGCGTCAATGAATACTATTTTTTTGCTGGCTATGTCGTCTTGCAGTTTGTTGTATTGGCAACCGCTTGGAATATCCTTGGAGGGTATGCAGGCTATGTAAACTTTGGCAGCGCCGGATTTTTTGCGATCGGGGTGTATTGTTCGATCGCTTTGACAAAAGCATTTTCTCTTCCACTGCCATTGCTGATCCTGGCTAGCTCAATTGCGGCTGGTCTTATTGGCCTCGCAACTGGATATCTGACGCTTCGCCTGCGCGGCGTTTTTTTTGCTATTGCTACTTTGGCTTTGGCGATCGTGCTTGAGACACTTGTTTCCAACTGGAGCTACGTCGGAGGAGCTGCCGGTACTTTTGTGATGCGGCCTAAAACGGTTATCTTCTTCGACAGCTATGTGGAATTTTTATTTATAGTGATGTTGGTATTGGCTGTGTCTTCGGTTGTAATTGCCAGGACCATAGAACGTTCCCGTTTTGGGCGTGGTCTGCGCGCGATTCGAGATGAAGAGGTGGCAGCAGAAAGCATGGGTGTTCCGACCCTCAAGTTAAAGCTGTTAGCCACGACCCTCAGCGGGGCACTGATGGGAGCAGCTGGCGCGCCATTTTCTTATTATGTGACCTATGTGGATCCACCCTCTGCCTTCAATCTGTCTTTTGCAGTGAACGCCGTTGCAATGCCGTTGATAGGTGGCACCGCTACCTGGCTTGGACCATTGATAGGTGCTCTGCTGCTTGGATCAATTCAACAGATTGCGACAGTCACAATTTCATCGGAATTGAACCTATTAATTGTTGGCTTGACCCTAATTATATTTGTGATTGTAGCCCCTGATGGATTGGTGGGAGCGGCGCGCCGCATAAGTAAGTGGGTCCGGGGGAACTAATGCAACCGCTTCTACTGGCAAAATCTGTTACAAAGCGTTTTGGGGGTTTCACGGCACTTGATCATGTTGATATTACGGTATCGTCGGGTGAGCGATTGGGTCTCATCGGACCCAATGGTTCCGGTAAGACGACATTCATTAATTGTATTTCTGGGACCTTAAGAAATGATAGTGGCAGTGTTTTTTTTGATGGTGCTGACATTTCAACACTGCCTGCGCATCAACGTATTCGAAAGGGTATTGCTCGCAGTTTTCAGATACCAAAGCCGTTCCCCACTATGACAGTACGGGAAAATATACTGATTCCATTGGAATTCGGTTCAACCAAATCTAAATCACAAGATAGACGAAGTCCGGACGATGTGCTTGACCTGATAGGTTTGACCGAGAAAGCGAATGAAACTGCTGCACACCTTACTCAGGTCGAGTTACGTAAACTGGAACTTGCTCGAGCTGTTGCGGTAGACCCAAAACTTTTGATTTCCGATGAGGCGATGGCGGGTCTTTCCCACTCCGAGGTTGACGATATTCTTGAGATTCTCCTCTCATTAAATGCCGGCGGCATCACGATAATTATGATTGAGCATATTATGCGTGCCGTCATGCACTTTTCCGAACGCATAGTAGTGTTAGATGCAGGGCAAAAAATAGCGGATGGTGAACCAAACACTGTGGCGGAAGACCCTCGAGTCCAGGAGGCTTATCTTGGCAACTAGATTAGTCATCGAGGGCCTGGTGGCTGGCTACGGTGCGGCACGCGTCTTGCATGGGGTGACGGTTCACCTGGAACAAGGCGAAACAGTGGTGTTACTTGGCGCAAACGGAAATGGAAAGAGCACTTTAATCAATTGTTTAATGGGTTTGGTGCGCCCGTCTCAGGGTACCATCTTGTTGGAAGTGAATGGCGTTTCCCAGGAGCTCACGGGCCTTTCCACAGAATCCATAGTTGATATGGGTATAGCTCTGGTACCCGAGGGTCGTCGGCTGTTTCCGAATTTGACCGTACGGGAAAACTTATTGTTGGGAGCCTATCGGTTAGCGGCTCGACCAGCGCGCGCAAAAAATCTTGAGTTTTGTTTCCATGCGTTCCCAGCTCTTGCGGATCGTCAAAAACAACTCGCGGGTAGTATGAGCGGTGGCGAGCAACAAATGGTTGCAATAGCACGGGCATTCATGTCCGCCCCAAAAATTCTTGTAGTCGACGAGCCATCTGTCGGTCTATCACCAATAATGGTTAAACAAGTAATTTCTAAGATTGATGAGTTAAAGGTAGCCCATGGATTGACCGTTTTAATGGCAGAGCAGAATTTTAACCAAGCGATAAGGATCGCGGACCGAGGCTATGTGATGGTCCAAGGACAGGTGGCCTTCGAAGGAATGGATGCTGCTGAACTTCGGGACAACGATTTCGTCCGAAAAGCTTACTTAGGTGTTTGAGGCTCTTGGGAAATATCAAGTACCGGTTTGCCCTTCCAGGAACGTAAACAATTGTTCATTGAAATGAGTTGCTTGCTCCACGTTTAGTAGGTGGGATGCATTTGCAATTACGGTCATGACGGATCCTACGATGTGTTTTTGCATAACTTCGGATGCCGTGGGTGGCGTACTTGGATCATTTGCACCCACGAGTATTAGGGTCGGTGCAGTAATGCGTGCGAGACACTGCAATTGGTCAAGAACTTTGATTGCTTGGCTGCATCCTTCAAAACCCTTAACAGGCGTATTCTTGATCATTTGAATAATGCGCTCAACTTCAGTCGTGTTGCTTATACGGTAGGGTTGTGTGAACCAGCGCTCGATCGTGGTTTCTGCTATGGACGCCATGCCGCTCTGATTGACAGACTTTATTCTATCGTCCCATACAGGTCCCATCTCGGCCGCCATACGGCAGGCGGTTGCACATAGAGTAAGACTCAGCAGCTTGTCCGGATGATTGGCAGCAAGTAATTGACCAATCATGCCACCCATGGAGAGCCCCACGAAATGCGTTGCCTTGATGTCGAGTTCGTCTAGTAACGAGACGACGTCGTTCACTAATAGTGAGATGCTATATGGTCCGTTTGTGGTGTCACTTTCCCCGTGCCCTCGTGTGTCGTACCGAAGAACACGATAATTTTTCTGAAGTTCGTTGGTTTGCGGCCACCACATATCTCGATTGGCAGCCAGGCTATGGCTCATTGTTATTACGGGTGCCTCCGAGGGACCATCCAAGTCGTAGCCAATCGAAATACCATTCGCCTGGATTCGCATTATCGTATCTCCGTAAAAGATTCTTGTTTATCGAATGGTCGTTGAGTGCCTGCAACTCTGCCGTAGTCGCTGAAGCGGTAGAAGTTTTAGGACCATCCCGATTTTCTTTACTTTCTTCGTAATAAAACTCGTTTTAAGTTGGGTAGATAATCGTGTGTAATAACCGAGAGTTAAGGAGTGGAATGGCGCTGGCAATTTTGCCGGTCAAATATGATATCTTTTGATCCAATTGTCGAACTGGGTTTTTCGTCGTATCAAATGTGATGAATGTCAAGAGAGGTGGTGATGACGGCGGAGGTGATTGTATTACCCGGCGAAGGGATTGGTCCTGAGGTCATTGCTGAGGCGGTAAAAGTGTTGGAGTGGTTCCGAAAGCACCGTGACGTCCACCTGATGATTCGCTGTGAGCTGTACGGTACAGGCGCTTACGAAAAATATGGCGTTATAGTT
>PTKD01000137.1 GCA_002938115.1 Alphaproteobacteria bacterium MarineAlpha9_Bin7
CTTCCGGGCCAATACCTAGCTTCTCGGCAACACCCGGTCGAAAGGGGTCTACGAGCGCGTCCGCACCCTCTACGAGGCGCAGGATAATTTCACTTCCTCTAGCATGCTTGAGGTCCACGGATACAGATTTCCTGCCGCGCCGCAATAGATCCGTACGTCTATCGCGTGGCAAACCAAGCTTGGAATCAAAAGTGCGATCAATTCGCAGCACATCAGCACCAAGATCGCTCATCAAGCTACAGCAGAGAGGAGCCGGCCCAATTCCGGCCAGTTCCAAAATTTTTAGCCCCTTTAATGGGCCCACATTTTCATTGCCTGTGCTCATCTTGAGTTTGCTCCCACCGACCACCTCCGATAACGCGCCCCTTCACCCGCAAAACAGAGTAATAAGCATTTCATCAAAACTTATAATGACTCCCGCATAATTGACCGGAGCTCTTCCTTATCCAGCCAAAGCAATTGCCGAGTCTCTAAACTGCACAAGGATGTACAACACATACAATGTGATCATCGCAGCTCCAGCCAGACGAACGATCCGCCACCCGCTAGACAAAATTATGCAAATGAGAATTGTTGAGCCCAACATCACCCAGAGATCAAAACCCACCACCTGATCCGGAACTTGCAAGGGTACGGCAGCGACTGCCGCAGATAGCCCGGTAATACCAAACATGTTGAATAAATTGCTACCCATCACATTTCCGATCGCGAGTCCTGGATGCCCCCGCATCGCTGCCATCGTCGACGTTGCTAACTCGGGTAAGGAAGTGCCAATCGCTATGACGGTGAGGCCAATCACGGCCTCTGAAACCCCCCACATACGCGCCAGATCCACGGAACCTTCCAGTAACAAGTACGCCCCGACAATGACACCAACAATACCGATCCCAGTAAACAACGTGGCCGTCCACACAGATAGGGGCGTTTCATCCAGTGGCCTTGACGATTCCAAATTCGCTTCATCAACCTTCTGGGACCTCCGGGCGCTCCTAAAAGACCATATGGTGTAACCGATCAAACCAAATAACATCAAGCCGCCTACTAGACTCGAAATTTCACCAAAACAACAAATTCCTACAAAGACCACGGTGAAAACCAGCAGTGCCGCATAATCACGCCGCTGTGACATTTTCTCAGGTACAAACAGAACCGTAATCGCAGCCGCAACACCAACAATCAGGAGGATATTAGCAACGTTTGAACCAACGACATTGCCAAGTACTATATCAGGATGCCCGCTTAGAACGGCCTGAACACTGACCATCAACTCCGGTGCTGAGGTACCAAAAGCAACAACGGTCATTCCAATCACTAACGGAGAAACACCCAGACAACGTGCCAAGCTAACCGCGCCACGAATTGTAAACGCTCCACTACCCAACAGTATTACCAAGCCGACGACCACAAGTAAGCATGTCACGAACATGGGAGACCATCCCGCGAGCTCACGCCAATAAAAAGATGCCTATCGGCGTTCAACAAGCCGCTTCTTTATCTCGCCAATCGCCTTGGCTGGATTGAGGTTTTTTGGACAGGTGTTCGTGCAATTCATAATGGTATGACAACGATAAAGCCGAAAAGGGTCTTCCAACTCGTCAAGTCGGTCTCCAGTCGCGTCATCTCGACTATCGCTGATCCAGCGATAAGCTTGCAGCAAAACAGCAGGGCCCAGATAACGATCACTATTCCACCAATAACTAGGGCAGCTGGTGGAGCAACAGAAACACAGGACGCATTCGTAAAGACCATCAAGCTCTTTGCGTTCATCCTGGCTTTGTATTCGCTCTCGGTCAGGAGGAGAGGATTGTGTCTCCATCCATGGCTTGATAGCAGCATATTGCGCGTAAAGTTGACTGAGATCAGGCACAAGGTCCTTAACGACAGGTACATGAGGTAGCGGGTACACTTTTACGTCTCCTTTTACCTCTCCGGTAAACTTCGTGCAGGCAAGTGTGTTCGTACCGTCAACATTCATGGCGCAACTGCCACATACTCCCTCACGACAAGATCGCCGAAATGTCAGTGTGGGATCAATTTCGTTTTTAATTTTGATAAGTGCGTCAAGCACCATCGGCCCGCAAGCATCCATGTCAATTTCATACGTATCGATACTTGGATTTTTGCCACCATCGGGGCTCCAGCGGTAGACGAGAAAACGTCTGATATTTGTCGCATTCTCCGGCGCTGGATGAGTCGTGCCGACGCCGATCCTAGAGTTTTTCGGCAGAGTAAACTCAACCATTGATTTTTCTCTCCGATGGTGGCTGGGAGCCGGCAATAAGCATCAGTAAACCCGAGCCTTTGGAGGAATGACCTCAATCTCATTTGACAGCGTATACATGTGCACAGGACGATAATCCATTCTAGTTTTCCCAGCTTCATCACACCAAATCACAGTGTGCTTCATCCAATTCTCGTCATCGCGCTCCGGGAAATCTTCACGAGCATGCGCCCCCCGGCTTTCTTCACGGTGCGCGGCACTACGCATGTTGCACATCGCCTGGAACAATAAGTTGTCTAGCTCCATTGTTTCGATGAGATCGGAATTCCAAATTAAAGAACGATCTGAAACACTGATATCTTCTCTACAACCCCAGAGCTCATCAAGCTTCTTAACCCCTTCCGCCAGCGAATCCCGAGTTCGGAAAACAGCACAGTGGGTTTGCATAATTTTTTGCATTTCAAGTCGCAACTCGGCAGTTGTCGTGGCACCATCCGCATTACGAAATTTATCGAGACGATCAAGCGAAATATCCCTAGCCGACCTAGACAATGGCCGGTGTAAAGTGCCTGGTTGGACTACTTGAGCAGCTCGGTCTGCCGAAGCGCGTCCAAACACTACAAGGTCAAGTAGTGAATTTGACCCCAATCGGTTCGCTCCATGAACCGAAACACATGCGGCCTCTCCGATGGCAAATAATCCGGGCACCACTGAGTCGGGGTCTTCATTTTTTATCGTTACGACTTCGCCATGATAGTTAGTGGGCACGCCACCCATGTTGTAATGGCAAGTTGGTAACACCGGTATCGGTTGCCGATTTACATCAACGCCTGCAAAAATCCGGGCCGTTTCGGAAATTCCTGGCAACCGCTCAGCTACTAGGCCAGGATCCAAATGTTCGAGATGTAAATTTATATGATCTCCATCAGAACCGACACCACGGCCCTCGCGAATTTCCATAGTCATTGAACGACTCACCACGTCGCGAGAAGCTAAATCTTTTGCGTTCGGTGCGTAGCGCTCCATAAAGCGCTCACCCTCCGAGTTGGTCAAATAACCACCTTCTCCTCGCGCGCCCTCAGTTATCAAACAACCAGCCCCATAAATTCCAGTTGGATGAAACTGAACAAATTCCATGTCTTGGCATGGCAAACCAGCACGTAGTGCCATGGCATTTCCATCACCAGTACAAGTGTGCGCCGAGGTGCAGGAAAAATAAGTGCGTCCATAGCCCCCGGTGGCCAATACCACAAGGTGTGTCCGGAATGCGTGCAAAGTACCATCGTCAAGGCACAAAGCGACTACGCCGCAACAGACGCCTTCGTCGTCCATCAGTAAATCGATAGCAAAATATTCGATAAAGAACTCAGCGTTATGTTTTAATGCTTGCTGATAAAGTGTGTGCAATATTGCATGACCGGTCCGGTCTGCAGCCGCACACGTTCGCTGAGCCTGTCCGTCACCAAAATTGGTGGTCATACCCCCAAAGGCACGCTGATAAATTTTGCCTTCCGGCGTGCGGGAAAACGGAACCCCGTAATGCTCAAGCTCAATGATTGCAGGGACTGCTTCGCGACACATGTATTCGATCGCATCCTGATCTCCCAACCAGTCAGACCCCTTTACGGTGTCGTACATATGCCACCGCCAATCGTCCTCTCCCATGTTACCCAGTGCAGCTGAAATACCACCCTGCGCGGCGACAGTATGGCTTCGAGTAGGAAATACTTTTGTTACACATGCTGTCTTAAGGCCTTTCTCCGCCATACCAAACGTGGCTCGCAAACCAGCTCCGCCTGCGCCAATTACGACAACATCATATTCATGTTCTTCGATTGGATAAGCAGCGGGCATGGCTTATACCGCGACCTTAAGCACTGAGAAAATGCAGGAAAGAGCAAGCACAGTATTGCCAAAATTATTCAATAGCAAACACGCAACTTTGGTTGGTTTAGCGTGAATATAATCCTCAATTACCACCTGCAAACCCAGCTTTAAATGGTAAAACATGGCAATCAGTGTCAACATCAAAAACACTGCAACAATCGGATTGGAGATCCAAGCGGTAACTCGAGCATGATCCGAGCCCGCAAGTAGGATTATTGACGTCACAAACCAGATACTAAGAGGCACTAAGGCCACCGCAGTAAGGCGTTGCACCCACCAATGATGAACACCATCTCTTGCCGTCCCTAGATCACGCACACGACGTAACGATGTGCGGCCGCTCATGGAGTGCCCTTAGCTATGAGTACCGACAACCAAATTCCAACCGTGAGTGCCACGGACACTACTATCACCACCCAACCAGAAACATATGTCGTGCTCAGCTCATACCCGTAACCGGCATCCCAGAATAAATGACGAATTCCATTGCAAAAATGGAAGAGTAGCCCGAAAGTCCAACCGATCAACAAGAGTATTCCTCCCGGAGAGCCAACAAGGTGTTGGGCAAAATCAAACGGTTCCGGACCGGCAGCGACGGAGATCAGCCAGTATGCTAAAACCAAGCTGCCTAACCCCAGGCCAGCACCGCTTATACGATGCACAATCGATAACACCGAAGTTATTTGGGGCCTATAAATCTGAAGGTGTGGGGATAAAGGCCGATTGGCCGGGTCCATGGATAGGTCCTTACGAACAAAGTTCCAAAACAGCGCCGAAACCAGAAACTTTGGTTCCGGACTTTGGGCCGGAGTGTGGCGCTTCTCAACAATTTTGTCTAGCCGAACCAAGGGATCTCAGCTGCATTTTTTCATGTCCTACAGAACATGCTAGGACTACCCAGCGCTTGGCGTGAAAAGTATCGGTTATGAATATACTTTCGATACAATCACATGTCTCATATGGGCACGTTGGCAACGCAGCTGCAGTATTCCCGCTACAGCTTTTAGGACACGAGGTGTGGGCCGTCCACACGGCCCAACTGAGCAATCATACAGGCCATGCAACCGCACGAGGACAGCGTTTTAGGGCCTCAGATATCCGCGAGGTAATTTTCGGAATCGAGGAGTTGGATGTCTTGCCAAACTGTGACGCAGTCCTAAGCGGCTACCTTGGAGATGCAGAAACCGCCGATCTTGTTTCAGATATCGTCCTAAAAGTAAAAGCCGCAAATCCCGCGGCTGTTTATCTATGTGACCCCGTCATGGGAAATAGCGCCAAAGGTCTGTACGTTTCGACCGCGGTAGCCCAAGCAATTGCAACCGTTTTAGCCAGAAAATCA
>PTKD01000138.1 GCA_002938115.1 Alphaproteobacteria bacterium MarineAlpha9_Bin7
ATCACTTTCCCAAATGCCGACGGAATGGGCCATTAGTTCCCGCATGGCCGGTTGAAAGTAATTGTTTCGTATTACTCCGCAGGCGATACCCGATGCACCGGAAGCAATTCCGGACTTATCTAGCACAATTATTCGACCCTCGACTTCTTCACCTGTGTCAGTCAATCTTTCCGCTAGGCGCCACGCAGTCGAAAGGCCGTGGATACCGGCGCCGATGATGACGAATTCTGCCTGTTCCGGAATTGCCATACAGTCCCCCTGACGACCCAACTCACGTTGATGGTAGTGCCAAACCGGGCGGCTACGCGATATGTTGGAGCGTTAAAAATTTTTCCCAGCGATGCAACCCTTTTTGACCGAGTTGGAAGGATTTGAGATCCAATTCTGGTACCGATTGCTCCGCATAAAAAGCAGTATCGACATACCTTTTGGGCCAAAACGCTGCCATCTGCGAGCCTGCACCCAGGCAACTGCACTGATCAAGGATTATATAGGGACGGCACTCCTATCTTCGACGCGTACGAGTTCCATCTAAATCTTTGCTGCAGCGTGGAACCAGTTGATATACAACCTTTCGGCCATCTCTTTGAAACAAACCGCCTGAGCATTGCAAGCAGCTTTCAACATTGATCCGCCGTTTGAACCCAGCGCCGAAGAAAGCGCCTCTGAGTAAGACGGTATAGCCATCCAGTTGTCGACAGTATCGTGCTCTACCTCCAAATGGAACTGCATGGAGTAGGCCCGAGGTCCCCAACTCATAGCTTGTATCGCGCAACTAGATGATGTCGCAAGACATTGGGCTCCTACCGGAATCTGTATAACCTCCGCGCTGTGCCACTGAAGGCAATGAAAGGTTTCGGGCAGACCATCAAATATGATTCCGGTGGATCCTTCATTAGTCAATTGCACAGTAAGAACGCCGATTTCTACGAATTCAGAGGGACCACACCGCCCTCCCAAAGCTTCCGCCAACAACTGATGCCCGAGGCACAAACCTAAAAATGGCATACCGCGCCCCTCCACGGCTTCCTGAATCAACTTCTTTTCGTCCCGCAGCCATGGATATGTTTCTTCCTCCCATACATCCATGGGACCTCCCATAACCCAAAGTGCATCAAATCCGTCAAGCGATGGCAGAACATCTCCGTCATTCAGGTGGACAGCGACCCATTTATGTCCATCCTCATTCAAAAACGTGCGAAATACACCGGGGTGCTCAACATGTGCGTGTTGAAGAACAAGGATTTTCATTGTCCTCGCCTCACGCCCATTACCAAGAATTTTCAAGAGGATGTGGCCGTTGGGACCTCAAATATGAGGGGGCTATACGAAACTTATTGCTAAAAGATTTGGAAAAGTGCGCTGCAGTCGAAAATCCGGTGGCTAGAGCGATCTCCATTATAGTTAGCGGGGATTGCACCAACAGTTTGTGAGCCATATCAAGTCGCATATTGCGGTAAAAGGCCATCGTACTTTCTCGCAGATTATGGCGAAATAGCCGGTTGAGGTGGCGCGAACTACGTCCCGTAAGCGCCGCTAATTCGGGCAAACTAAGCGGATCAGCTATATGGTTCTCCATCATCTCGATTGCCGAGATTACAGCGGCGTGGGTTGTTCCGTATCGTTCCGCCAAACCAGAGCGTTGCGGACCTCCGGAGGGCCGGACTTCAGTATGCATGAACCAATCGCTTACTTGACGTGCAAAACTGGAGCCGTGATGCTCGGTTAAGATGGCGTGCATCATATCAAGCGGAGAAGTTCCACCGGCGCAAGTGATCCGGTCTCTGTCTATTACGTAAAGGCTTCGTTCAATAATCAGTGTAGGCGCCACCTCGGCAAGCGCTGCGGCATGTTCCCAGTGCACCGTCATTCTCCGCCCCTCCATTAGCCCCGCAGAAGCAAGAACCACAGGTCCTCCTGACACACCACCCAGGCAAATATTTCGTTGCGAGAGCTGTTTCAGCCAACGGAAAACCTTCCGATCTCGAAATTTTGCCGGATCACCGCCCGCTACAACCAATACAAGATCAAAGTCAAAATCCTCCCCCAATTGACCCGTGCCCCTCACAATCGCCCCGGTGGAACTAACCGACTGGGTGCCAGTGGCAGGGATATGCCGAATAGCATAAAGCTCCCTAGCAGCGAGAAGATTCGCAGCTCTGAGCGCTTCGACCGCGGCCGAATACGACATAAGCGCAAAACCATCAATTAGAAGAAATCCAACGCGGAAGACCCGTTGTTCCGAATTCGTAACTCTGTCCATATTCAACAATATTTCGACCGTTTTAAGAAAGTCCAGTTAAAACCATTTTGTTATTGTCTCTGCAAAGATTGATGGTTGCGAAAAATGCGCTACTCCGGGCTTAAAATCTTCACTGAGGCACTAACCGGCAATAAGGGTTGGGGACCAAATTGGCGACAGCCAACGCCCAAAGATACCTATGACGTCATTATAGTCGGTGCGGGTGGGCACGGCCTTGCGACCGCCTACTATCTTGCGAAAGAATTTGACATTCATGATGTAGCCGTTCTGGAAAAGGGCTGGCTCGGCTTGGGGAATGTAGGAAGAAATACTACCATTATCCGTTCAAACTACATGCTACCAGGGAACGAACCTTTCTATGAACTATCTATGAAGTTGTGGGAAGGTTTGGCACAAGATCTCAACTACAATGTGATGGTTTCACAGCGCGGTTTGCTAAACCTGTTTCACAATGATCCCCAACGCGACTCCTTTATACGGCGCGGCAACGCAATGCGGCTTGCAGGCGCCGACGCAGTTCTTCTCGACCAAGACGGCGTTCGAAGAATGTACCCGTTTTTTGACTTTGACAGTAGTCGCTTCCCAATCAAAGGTGGACTATTGCAACCACGTGGCGGCACCGCACGCCATGACGCGGTGGCATGGGGGTACGCGAGAAAATGCGATGAACTTGGCGTCGACATTCTGCAAAACTGTGAAGTAGAAAGTTTTATAATCGAAGGCGGCATCTGCAAAGGCGTTGAAACTGCCAAAGGGTCGATCAGGGCCAACAAAGTTGCCGTATGCGTTGCAGGTTCATCAGGCCACGTCATGGCAATGGCGGGACTACGTCTGCCCATTGAGAGCCATGTAATGCAAGCGTTCGTCTCGGAAGCGCTGAAGCCGGTGATACACGGCGTTGTGACATTCGGTGCCGGTCATTTCTATGTATCTCAATCCGACAAAGGTGGGCTGGTGTTTGGCGGTGATATAGACGGCTACAACAGTTATGCCCAACGCGGAAATCTTCCGGTGATTGAGGATGTTTGTGAGGGCGGCATGGCAATCATGCCTATGATCGGGCGAGCACGGATATTACGCGCTTGGGGTGGTACTGTTGATATGTCGATGGACGGCTCCCCCTTTATCGACAAAACGGATATCGAGCGACTCTATTTTAACGGCGGTTGGTGCTACGGCGGTTTCAAGGCAACACCGGCAAGCGGCTGGTGTTACGCATATCTCCTTGCAAATGACAAACCGCACGAAGTCGCGTCAAAGTTTCGACTGAACCGATTCAAGAGTGGCAACATGATCGATGAGAAAGGGATGGGCGCACAGCCAAACCTGCATTGAAAGACACAATAATATGATTATAGATCATCCCCTACTCGGACCTCGTGATGCTCGCGAATTTGTTTACCTTGGTGATGCATCGCTTATGAATCGTCCGGACTGGAAAGATGAAAACGCCGCAGAACAGTTTTACGAGTACCTCTATCTACGCACCAATACCATGGGGGAACACCGAGAACTCTGGTATCACGAACATGGTGACAGATCCTGGCTCGTTGTCACACGCCATACACTTACACATGAAATCACAAAGGTCGAACTAGCCCGAGACCTAGGGCTCAACGTCGGACAAAACAAATGAGCCAAACAAACCGAATCCCTGGCGGTTTGATCGAACGTAACAGAACGCTGAATTTCAAATTTAACCGTCGGAACTTCGAGGGTCATCCCGGAGACACGCTGGCTTCAGCCCTGCTCGCCAATGGCCAGCAGCTGATTGGCCGGTCCTTCAAATACCACCGACCACGCGGGATCGTCTCAGCTGGCTCTGAAGAACCAAACGCTCTTGTCCAACTTCGACGGGGGGCTCACCAGGAACCAAATACCCGGGCTACCGAGATAGAACTTTTTGAAGGCTTGGAGGCCACCAGCCAAAACCACCTAGGTCCACTCAAATACGATTTCATGGCGGTAAATGACCTTCTTTCCCCATTTCTAACCGCGGGCTTCTACTACAAGACATTTATGTGGCCGAAAATATTTTGGGAGAAAATCTACGAACCCGCTATACGCGCCTCGGCAGGCTTGGGACGCCTTTCGATTCAACCTGATCCAGACACATACGATAAAGGGTTCTTACATTGTGACGTCCTGATTATTGGCGGGGGACCATCGGGACTGTCGGCCGCCCTAGCCGCTGGACGGTCCGGTGCCCGTGTCATAATTGCGGACGAAAATTTCCGTATGGGCGGGCGGTTGATTGCGGAAACCCTCGAACTGGGTGGCATGAGTGGCACAAGCTGGGTCAGCGAGGTTCTTGCAGAACTCAGCACCACAAAAAACCTGCGAGTCATGCCACGCACAACTGTGTACGGCGCGTTCGATCATGGGATATATGGCGCACTAGAGCACACAACCGATCATCTATCTTCAAACAAGCAAAAACCGCGGCAAGTACTCTGGAAAATCTACTCCAAAAGGGCAATTCTCTGTACGGGAGCAACGGAACGCTTGATTGCTTTCGGCAACAATGATCGCCCAGGGGTAATGTTGGCCGGTGCCACGCGCGCCTACGTAAATCGATGGAGCGTAACTCCTGGAAAACGCATAGCCGTCTTTACCAACAACGACGACGGTTGGCGTACCGCCACCGACTTGGTCCGAAGGAACGTGGAGGTCACTGCGGTAGTTGATACGCGTGACGGCATAGCCCATGCGACCCCGCGGGGAACCAGCGTAGTAATGGGAGGACGGATCATTGATACTAAGGGCCGACGTGGCATTCGTTCTTTCACTCTGTCAAACGGCCATACCGTTCCCGCCGATTGTTTGGCAGTTTCTGGCGGCTGGAGCCCAAATATCCACCTAACTTGCCATCAAGGCGCCCGACCAGTATGGCGGGACGACATCGCAGCATTCGTCCCCGACGGTAATCTTCCTGCTGGAATGACAGTTGCGGGAGCTGCCAATGGTTCAATGGGACTCGCGACGGGAATAGCCGAAGGTGTTAACGCAGCAAATCTATCGATACAAGAGATGGGATTTTCTAAGTCAAGTTATACTGCTCCTGTAGCCGAGGATGAGCCGAGTGCAGCTTCCGCATTCTGGTACGTCAAGGAAAGTCGGGGA
>PTKD01000139.1 GCA_002938115.1 Alphaproteobacteria bacterium MarineAlpha9_Bin7
TACAGAAGTAGTCAGATAAGAAATAATAGTTTCGCTTTCTATCCTTTGATTACCTTCGATTTGTATTGAATCAATTCTGTCGGCTAGCTCATTCTGAGCACAAGCAACATTCAGTCCAACTCTTACTGGATCAAAAAACTGAATACCGACCACAAACGCTGTCATGACGACAATTCGTACGATAACAAGGTTTTGATAGATCAATGAAATATTATCCAAACAAATTTTGAAAAAATTCAACCACTGCTGGTCGACTTAAATCATTGACAGTAGTAAAAATCATTAGTGACACGATGGCTGCCAGACCTAAAAAATAAGCGTATTCCTGTGTACGCGCCCCAAGAGGTCGGCCACGTATTGCTTCTATCGTATAAAATAATAGATGGCCGCCATCGAGGACCGGCACCGGAAACAAATTAATAAGACCTAGAGTCACCGACAAAATAACGACAAAATTGAAGAACGACAGTGGGCCATTAGCTGCTTGGTCACCTGACATTTGGGCGATAAGCACTGGTCCCCCCAGTTCCTGTACACTCCGCGTTCCCATAATAATCTGACCCAGCCCTTGCAGAGTGCGTTTAATTAAACCGTATGTCTCTCCGACTGCCGCAATCAGAGCAGGAGCAATCATTAGCTGTTTATATTCCCGACTACCGACGCCAATTCCAAGTAATCCAATTTGATGCACATTCCCCAAATTATCGGTTACTTCAGACCGTCGAGGTGTGGCGCTTAACTCGACTTCGGATCCATCCCTTATGACGAGTAAATCAAGAGTTTTTCCTGGGTTGAATATCACAATATCCTGAATTTCCTCAAATCGATGTATCTGACTTCTATTGATTCCTACGATTGTATCTCCCACTTTCAACCCTGCTTCGGAAGCAGCACTATTATCAACAACCATTCCGACAACAGGAGGCGTATATGGGCGCCCAGATACAACAAATATTAAGGTTAAAATTACAATCGAAAGAACAAAGTTGGCGATTGGCCCCGCGGAAACAATGGCAATTTTTTGGCGCAATCTTTTGTGATGAAAAGATACATGGCGTTCTGCCTCGTTCATTTCTTTCGTTAAACCTGCGTCCTGGTCACTGGCAACACCCGCGTCACCAAAAAATTTTACATAACCCCCGAGTGGAATCAGCCCCACCTTCCAATGTGTGCCAGAGCTGTCTGTAAAACCAAATAATTCCCGGCCAAAGCCGATTGAAAATATGTCCACCCGTACATTGCAGGAACGCGCAACCGCATAGTGACCTAGTTCATGGAAAAAAACCACGATAGTCAAAACCACCAAGAACCAGCCTAGGTGATGGGAAAATTGTCCTAATATTTCCATAAATTACCGACCTAGATAATGACTAAAATCTATTGCCCCTTAACCCGGCAACAGGGCTTTGGCAAATTTTCGAGCCAACTTATCGACTTCAGAGATTTCCTCAATTGTATCAGCCTTTGGGACTTGAAGTTTATTTAAAGTTCGTTCAACAATCTCAACAATTTCAAGAAAGCCGATACGTCGATCCAAAAAACCTTCTACCGCTATTTCGTTAGCGGCGTTCATTACTGCAGGTGCCGAACCACCCTCTAAAAGAACCTCACGTGCCAACCTCAAAGCGGGGAATAAACCCTCAGATGGTGCCTCAAAGGTTAGTTTACCGAGTTTGGCTAAATCTAGGCGCCTTACGGGAACTGAAAACCGATTTGGCCACGCCAAAGTAAAAGCTATTGGCACTCGCATGTCTGGAACACCTAGTTGAGCCAATACTGATCCATCGCGGTATGCGACCATGCTATGTACTACCGACTGCGGATGAACCACGATCTCTATCTGCTCTTGTTTGACGGGGAAAAGATGGAATGCCTCAATTATCTCGAGACCTTTATTCATCATGGTTGCAGAATCAATTGAAATTTTTCTTCCCATATCCCAGTTCGGATGTGCCACGGCCTGTTCCGGTGTCACATCGCGCATTTGCTGTCGACTCATAGAACGAAAAGGACCACCCGAGGCGGTAAGAACAATTTTTTCCACTCCTTCTGGATGCTTAAAATCAAAAACTTGAAAAATTCCATTGTGCTCAGAGTCTACGGGCAATAAGTCTGTGTCGTATTTTTTTACTTCCTTAGTAAATAAGCCGCCAGCAGATACTAGGCATTCCTTGTTAGCAAGCGCGACAACCCCACCATGTCGAATCGCGGCTAACGTTGGCGCGAGTCCAGCCGTCCCAACTATGGCTGCCATAACCCAATCGGTAGGAAGGCTTGCCGCCTCGACAACCGCTTCAATTCCTGCGGCCGCTTCGACCCCTGAGCCAGCCAATTCTATCTTGAGATCCTGATAACGAGACACATCGCTAACTACCGCTATTTTAGGCTTTAGTCGTCGTGCTTGTTCCGCCAGAAGTTTCACATTTGCGCGTGCCGTCAATGCTTCAATTTCGTATTGATCGATATCACGTTCAAGCATAGCAACAGTATTACAACCCACGGACCCAGTAGAGCCAAGCACAGTGACTCGACGAGCCTTGAGCGTCACCGGTTTAAATCCTTGCACCGCCATCGTCCGTCCAGCTTTACTCGGCCAACCAAACCAGAAAAGCCAAAATTGGCGCACTGATTATTAAGCCATCAATTCGATCAAACAAACCACCGTGTCCGGGAATCAGCTGACCGCTGTCCTTAATCCTGCTACGGCGTTTCAGCCACGATTCTCCCAGGTCACCGATTTGCGCTATGATCCCTATAAAAGCGCCCAAAAGAATTCCAAGAGCCACAGTATCTACGATTTTGGTGCCGAGGAAATACTCACTCGCAAGGCCCCCGACGAGTCCCGCACAGATCACACCACCTACTGATCCAGCCCAGGTCTTGCCAGGGCTAATATTTGGCGCCAATTTGGCGCCGCCTAATACTCCTCCAATCAAATACGCCGAAACGTCGTTGGCCCAGACTACTAAGAAAAGCCACACAACCGACCCAAAGCCGACCTCAGGGTGGCGCCTTAACCACATTAAAGAAAGAATCGGCAAAATGATATAAACTGGGCCAAAGGCCGCCAAAAAGATATTGCGGCCTTTATGGCGTGCTAAAACGGTTGCAACCGTTACTGCGGCAACGAGGACAACAAAGGCCTCAAAATAACCATACCACCATGCGGCAGCCAACGCCCCGCCGACAAGTATCGCAAACCCAATATTCTTCAATACTGTATCAGAGGCACCACTCAACTTATCCCACTCAAATACCAATAAAATACTAACTGCCACTAAAGCTAAAAAAAATACGCCCCCACCCATCCATGTGATGAATAAGATAGTTGGTGCCAATATCATCACTGAAGCAGCGCGAATACAAAGATTATTGAACACCAATGAATTAACCCCTGGTGCCGCCATAACGCCGCTCTCGTTGATGAAACTCTTCGATTGCTGATAATAGTTCCGCCTTACCGAAGTCTGGCCACAACGTTTGCGTGAAAACAAATTCGGAGTAGGCACATTGCCAAAGAAGAAAGTTGCTTAGGCGACATTCCCCACTGGTTCGAATTAGTAGATCTGGATCCGGAAGGCCGTGAGTTTCAAGACCTTCTTCAAATTTTTGCTCATTAACACATCCTGGGTCTAATTTTCCCGCAACAGCACTACGTATCATAGCTTCCACCGCCGCGAGAATTTCCCGGCGACCACCATAGTTTAAGGCGATTGTTAAATTAAGACGTGCATTCCCTTCAGTACGTTGTTCCGCAAATAAGATAAGGTTTTGTATGTCCCGATCCAACCCATCGCGGTCGCCAATAACTCTTAAACGCACACCATTTCTCTCTAGCTCTTCGATTTCACTTTTTAAATAGAAACGCAGCAGATCCATTAAGGTTTGTACTTCACCTTTTGGCCTTTTCCAATTCTCGGATGAGAAAGCGAATAAAGTTAGGTAGCGAATTCCTAATTCAACACAAGCCCGCACCGTTTGTCGCACAGCACTGGCGCCCCGCCGATGACCTTCTGCGCGGGGAAGAGCGTGGTTGAGGGCCCATCGCCCGTTACCATCCATAATAATAGCGACGTGTCTCGGCGGGTCCGGCGCTGGCCGAGCGGCAACGATCTCCATCAAATCAAACCTGCAGGATTTCTTGCTCTTTGGTATCCAATAGTTGGGCTACCTTGGCGATATTCTCATCGGTAAGGTTCTGTACCTCCTTCGAGATATCATGCTGGACATCTTGAGAGATTTCACCTGAACGCTCCTGGCGTTTGAGTGCCTCCATGCCATCCCGTCGCACATTCCGTATCGCGACGCGACCTTGCTCGGCGTACTTATGGGCAATTTTCGCCAATTCCTTCCGTCTTTCCTCCGTCAACTCAGGTATAGGGACTCGAATAAGTTGTCCCTCTGATACAGGATTAAGGCCTAAATTTCCGTCACGTATCGATAATTCAACGGCATTGACCATCGTTTTGTCCCATACCTGTACCGTAAGCAGTCGTGGCTCGGGCGCGCTCAGTGTAGATAACTGATTAATCGGCATTTGAGCGCCATACGCTTCAACCATCAGTGGCTCAAGTAAACCCACCGACGCCCGCCCCGTACGCAATCCCATTAACTCTTCGCTGAAAACATTTAACGCGCCTTGCATACGACGCTCTAGGTCTTTGATATCAAAACCAGCCATGGCAAATCACTCCTGGTCGTCTATCAACGTGTACCGGCCGGCTCCCGTAACCACGGCGCTAAACGCCCCCTTATTGTGGATCGAAAAAACTATCACTGGAATTCGATTTTCTCGTGCCAACGAAATTGCTGAAGCATCCATCACCTTCAGTTCATCACGAAGCACACGGCTAAACGTCAATCGTTCATATCGCTCGGCATTTGCATGCAATACGGGGTCTGCTGAGTAAACGCCGTCAACTTGGGTACCTTTCAGTAGAACTTCGCACTCCATTTCAGCCGCTCTAAGCGCAGCGGCTGTGTCCGTGGTAAAGTAAGGGTTTCCAGTGCCTGCAGCAAAAATTACCACTCGCCCTCGCTCCATGTGGCGGATTGCCCTGCGGCGAATGTAAGATTCGCAAATAGCCTCCATTCTTATAGCCGATTGAACCCGGGTCGGAACGCCGACGCTTTCTAGCGTACTTTGTACACCCAGGGCGTTAATAACGGTGGCCAGCATACCCATCCCATCGGCCGTAGAACGCTCAATTCCTGCAGCCACGCCGGCCAAACCACGAAATATATTTCCGGCGCCCACTACGAGACATATTTCCACTCCCATGGCATGCCCTTCTTTGACGTCCCCTGCGAGCCTAATTAGGGCCCCTTGGTCGAGACCGGATCCTGTCTCTCCC
>PTKD01000014.1 GCA_002938115.1 Alphaproteobacteria bacterium MarineAlpha9_Bin7
GCACGGGTGGTGCTACCGGTTGCTGTTTCATCTGCTTCTTTTGTGCGAGCAACGCTGGCACTCGCCGTTTCATCTGTTTGATCTGCACGGGTGGCGTTACCGGTCGCTGTTTCATCTGCTTCTTTTGTGCGAGCAACGCTGGCACTCACTGCTTCATCTGCGCTGGTAGCGCTGTTACTTGTAGTATCTTGGGCTGCAGGGTTAGGCTCTGACCCATTTGAAGTGTCAATCGGGACCGGTACGCGCTGCGATGATGGCGTTGTCACGGACGGTGGGTCGTCGGAATTGTGAACGAAGAGCCAGGCGGCTACGCAAACAACCAAAACCCCGGCAGCCAGGGCCTTTTTAATGAGTCCTGTGCGCTTTGATGTCCCGGCGCCAGCCGCTGATCCAGTCTCTGAGTTCGAATCCACCACGATGCCCTTACATTAACTCTCGATAGTCCGCTGTGCAATCAATGTGGCTGGTGAAAAACTATAGGCGTCATAGGCGCTTTCCAGGTGAGCTGCTACCAGGCCGGTAATGGCCAATGGAACAACACTTATCATGCCCATCGCCAATACCGATCCTTTTTGACTCGGAATAAACCGCGTAATTCCTTGATGAATAAATAGTAGGGTCAGAAGTGGCAACATTGCGAAAATCGAAGCCCCGCCGAATAAAGTTAACTGACTAACCAACGCAAGTATAGGCACTATGCCGATGTACATGGCAGGTTGGTTGAATCGGAAATTTAAATTCCGCCATGACACAAAACAAGCGCCTGCAGTGGCGGTTGCCACTGCAAGAGCCAGCTGCGCAACCGATGCAGATTCCCCTAGTCCCGAAGCGATGCTGATACCAATCGCACCAAAGATCAGAATAAGAAATCCATGAAACCTGTAATCACTTATCGTATCGAATTGTTTGAAGGTTGTGAGTGAGATCAAAATTAAAACCAGTGCCGACAAAAGGGCGGATGGGTTCCTCCAGGTAAGTATCGGACTTGCTAGCCAGCCCACAACAATAAGCGCCAAGAGCCAACATAGAATCTTTGTTACGGTCCTGTTCTTATTAGCGATAATCGCAGCAGGTATAGTAAGGAGGACAATATAAAACCATTTCTGGCTAGAACTACGTGGTGGGAATGGGGGAAGGTCGAGAATTACCAAATATCCAGCCAAAATACCTGCTGCAATACCGAAAACAGTCCAGTGTGCTCCTCTTACGCCATCCAGTGGCAATTGAATCAGGAAAGCGCAAAACATTGAAACGGTAAAAGGTAGAATAATGCTTTGTCCTATTGGGTGGGCCAGTAAGTCGAGCATTTTCAATTGCTTCCAGTGTGCTATTGGCGGCGGAGTACGGGATTCTGTATAGGGTGTAGGTTTAATACTTCCGTGTTATCAATCTTTTGGTCAAGTGCGTCCCGTGATTTTTTTGGGCCGCAGTTGGTGCTTGTCAAAGCTAAAGTACGTGGGGCCCGATAGTGAAGACTTTGTGCGTCTTTTGTGGATCAAACCTTGGCATCAGACCAGTGCATAGAGAGCGCGCTCACGAGTTCGGTATTCAATTGGCAAGGCGGGGCATAAGGCTAGTGTATGGTGGCGGTCAGATTGGTTTGATGGGCGTCCTAGCAGATGCTGTGCTTTCTAACGGCGGAGTAGCTATAGGGGTTATCCCTAGATTTCTTATGATTCCTGGGATAGCTCATTTAAATCTCACGAAACTGGAGGTTGTGGAAGACATGCATGCGCGCAAACAGCGCATGTTTGAGCTTTCGAACGCCTTTGCGGTGCTTCCGGGCGGACTAGGAACGTTAGACGAAGCTGTCGAAATGATCACCTGGGGTCAGCTCCGACTGCACGAAAAACCCATTGTTATGTTGGGGAGTGATCAATTCTGGGCGCCGTTTTCCGCACTGTTAGACCAACTGATATTGGAAGGTTTTGCGCCACGGAGGGCTGAGCGCTTGTTCACGATTGCAGACAACATTAATCAAATGATTGACATTATTGATAGCGGCGAAAACTATCCTTAGGACGTTGAACGAGGCTATTGATAACAGTTGCAAGGTAAATTTATCCAATTGTTATGGTCTGGCAGGGTTTGTTTCAACTGATATGCGTGAGTCCGCGGCATCCACATTATCCCTCAGGAGAGCGTACATGAAGAAGATCAAGGTGGCTAACCCCGTAGTGGAGCTTGATGGCGATGAGATGACCCGCGTAATTTGGAGGTTAATCAAGGACAAACTGATACTGCCATACCTTGATATTGATCTTAAGTATTACGATCTTGGCATCGAATCACGGGATGCGACCGACGACCAAATTACGGTCGAAGCTGCAAAGGCAATTCAAAGAGAAGGAGTTGGAGTGAAGTGTGCGACCATCACTCCTGACGAAGAGCGTGTTTCAGAATTTAAGCTGAAGCGCATGTATCGATCCCCAAACGGTACCATACGAAACCTCATTGGTGGGACTGTCTTTCGGCAACCAATTCTGTGCGACAATGTTCCACGTTTGGTACCGGGCTGGAAGAAACCCATCGTTATCGGCCGCCACGCATTCGGAGATCAGTACCGCGCCACAGATTTTATTATTCCCGGAGCTGGAAAAATGACGATCCGATTTGAGCCTAAAGACGGCGGTGAAGGCTTTGAGCACGAGGTTTATGATTTTCCAGGCAGTGGAATTGCGCTCGGTATGTACAACCTTGACGATTCAATCAGGGGATTTGCACGGGCTACATTCAACCATGGCCTGGAGCTTGGTTGGCCAGTCTATATGTCAACAAAAAATACTATCCTCAAGGCATATGATGGTCGTTTTAAAGATCTGTTTCAGGAAATCTACGAAAAAGAGTTCCGAGCGCGTTTTGAGAAAAAGAAAATTACCTATGAACATAGACTTATTGATGACATGGTTGCGTGTGCTCTTAAATGGGAAGGAGGATTTGTTTGGGCCTGCAAAAATTATGACGGTGATGTACAATCCGATATTGTGGCGCAAGGGTTCGGCTCATTAGGTTTGATGACATCCGTTTTACTTACGCCTGATGGCAATACCGTGGAGGCCGAGGCGGCACACGGAACGGTTACTCGACATTTTCGGCAATACCAGCAAGGTCTAGAAACCTCAACTAACCCAATCGCGTCAATTTATGCGTGGACTCGCGGGCTTTACCATCGAGGTCGGTTTGATGGCACGCCTGAGGTTATGGCATTCGCTGAGACCTTGGAAAAGGTTTGTGTTGAAACCGTTGAATCTGGACAGATGACAAAAGATCTGGCCATTCTGATTGGGCCGGAGCAAAGGTGGCTTACCACCAGCCAATTTTTAGATCAACTTGATCAGAAGCTGCAAGCTGCGATGAATTAAGTGCAGACAAGGTCAGCAGGCCAACGACCAAAATCGATATTTAGTCTGAATACTCCTACAGTTGTACTTGCTTCGGGGAGCCGTTCCTGAGGAGCGGCCGGTGAATACCAACTATCCACCCAATTCCGAAGCAATATTTATAAGCTCTTTTTCTACCGCATCCAGTGCCTTGGAAGATGACCCTACGTTGGGGCCACCGGCCTGGGCCATATCTCTTCGGCCTCCCCCGCCTGTCCCGCCAAGCGCAGCTGCGCCTACCCTGACAAGTGCTACGGCATCGATTCGTTCTGTGAGGTCCTCTGATACCCCAACAGCTATCGCAGCCTTCCCATCGCTTTCAGTTACCAATGCGAATACACCAGATCCAAGTTTCTTTTTAAGATCATCGACTAGGCCGCGGAGGTCACGTGCCGGCACTCCGATGAGTTGGCGTCCCGTAAATTGAATTCCACCAACTTCTTTCGTGTCCTCGGAAATTTCGATTGCGCTCCCACCGGTTGCTATTAGACGACGAGCATCGGCCAATTCTTTTTCCAGGTGTTTTCTTTCCTTGAGTAGCGATACAACTCGCTCAGACAGTGCGCCTGGCGCGACTTTAAGCGTGTTGGCTGATGCACGCAAAATGGCATCTTGCTCTCGACTCAGAGATAGGATGCCGGTGCCAGTCAATGCCTCTAGCCGACGAATTCCAGCGCCGACTGCGCTTTCACTGATGATTCGGAATAGACCTATGTCACCCGTTCGGGAGACATGGGTGCCGCCACACAGCTCGATTGAATAGTTTCCCTTGTCGCCCCCCATGGATATCACTCGGACCTCATCGCCATATTTTTCACCGAATAAAGCAAGTGCACCATGTTGGATTGCTTCGTCCGGTCTCATTATCGATGTTGTGACTGGATCGTTGGCAAGAATTTGTTGATTCACCTCAGTTTCAACGATTGCTAGCTCTTCGTCATGAATCCTCTTTGGGTGACTGATATCGAAGCGTAGACGATCAGGTGCAACTAATGATCCCTTTTGGCTAATGTGTTCTCCGAGGCACCTTCGCAGGGCGGTGTGGAGTAAATGGGTAGCAGAATGGTTACGACGTAGTGCGGACCGCCGCCTTTCATCAACTGCCAAGTGCACCGACGCATCAACTATCAAGGTTCCAGAAACTACTGTCCCTATATGTACAAAAAGGTTTGTTGCCATTGTGATGGTGTTGCTAACTTCCAGTTGGAGACCTGCGGAATCGGTAATGGTACCCGCATCTCCGATTTGGCCACCTGACTCGGCGTAAAATGGAGTTTGGTTGACAACAACCATCACCTCCGATCCGGCCTCGGCACGATCGATCTGCTGCTCTGCGCTGATGATGGAAAGTACTTCTCCATCGGCATCGTTCGTATTGTAACCAAGGAACTCACTGCCCCCGACCGAATCACGAATCTGAAACCAAAGCTCGTCAGTTGCACTAACTCCGGAACCCGTCCAATTTCGCCGCGCCTCGGTGCGTTGTTTTTCCATAGCGATATCAAACCCTGCGCGATCTACTGTCCGACCTGTGGTCCGCAAAGCATCTTCCGTGAGATCCAAGGGGAACCCGTACGTGTCGTAAAGTTTGAAGGCAACCTCTCCTGGAAGACTAGCCTTATCATCCAGCGTTTGGGTGGCTTCATCGAGGAGACGCAATCCTCGGCCAAGCGTTTCACGGAAGCGCGTTTCTTCGAGCTTTAGAGTCTCCGTAATAAGTGCCTGGGCGCGACCTAGTTCGGGAAATGCCAGTCCCATCTCGTTGGTCAGAGCTGGCACCAGGCGCCACATAAGTGGTTCCTTTACTCCCATCATGTGAATATGACGCATCGCGCGTCGCATGATTCTCCGAAGCACGTAGCCTCTACCTTCGTTGGACGGCATGACGCCATCGGCTAGTAAAAAACTTGCTGCACGTAAATGGTCTGCGACGACTCTATGAGAGGATATGTGGACGTCGTCCGCCGCGATACCACTCTCATCAACTGAAGCCTTAATTAATTGTTTAAAAAGATCTGTTTCGTAGTTGTCCTGAACACCTTGAAGAACAGCCGTGATTCGCTCGAGTCCCATGCCCGTATCGATGGCAGGATTTGGAAGATCGACGCGTCCAATACCCTGTCGCTCTTCGAACTGCATAAATACTAGATTCCATATTTCAACGAATCTGTCCCCGTCGTGATTTGGGCTTCCGGGCGGTCCACCCGGCACATGTTCTCCGTGATCATAAAAAATTTCCGAACAAGGTCCGCATGGGCCAGTGTCCCCCATGGCCCAAAAATTATCATTCGTATCAATTCTAATAATACGACTTTCATGAAGCCCTGAGATTGAACGCCATAGATCGAATGCATCATCATCCTTATGAAACACAGTCACTAAAAGTCGATCTTTTTCTAACTGAAACTCTTCTTGAATTAGTTTCCATGCGAGCTCAATTGCACGTTCCTTGAAATAGTCACCAAAGGAAAAATTTCCGAGCATCTCAAAGAATGTGTGATGCCGCGCCGTATACCCGACATTATCTAGGTCATTGTGCTTTCCACCTGCGCGAACGCACTTTTGGCTCGTTGTGGCACGTGGTATGGCTCGTTCCTCGGTGCCTGTAAAAACATTCTTAAACTGAACCATTCCAGCATTGGTAAACAGAAGGGAGGGGTCATTGTGGGGCACAAGCGGTCCCGAGGGCACGATTTCGTGCCCATTAGCCGCAAAATAATTCAGGAACGTGTCACGAATTTCGCTGGTGCTCGGCATTTCGGAAACCACTCCATGGCCCTGGTAAGTCTGCGGAACAGTCTAGGAATATATTTTGTCAATAGCGCAGCGTTATCGCTTTTAGACTATCCCGGAAAAGTGACTGAATGTGGCTTTTAGCGGTTGGTTGCGGCGGTGTCTAGGCGTGGCTGTAAGCACAACCCTCAAATGTTTCTACGCTCAGTGCCGTCCGAGCGCAGGAAATGATTGGACTGGTGATTCGTCTGGCCTAAATGAGCCGTCCATGCCTGCATCAATTGATACGGATCATCCCGATCGGAAAGTAGCTCTCAACTACATCCAGGTAACTTACCCAGTATTCGGGGTAATCTATAGTTCTATCCACGATATTAGAGAAAATACTTCAAAACACTCGGAGTTCGTGAAAATAGGTATAGGGCTTTAGGCTTCAGCGGTAACCACCGTCTCAGTTTTTTCTGAAGTGTTGGATTTGCTCGAATCAAGTTCAGTTAGACCTGCTTGTGACCGGACTGCGTTCTCTATCGACGTCGCTATATCCGGATTGTCGATTAAAAATTGTTTTGCATTTTCACGTCCTTGGCCAATCCTTTGATCATTGTAGGAGTACCATGAGCCAGACTTCTCAATTACGCCACCAGTGGCACCGAGGTCTAGCAGTTCTCCCACTTTAGAGATGCCAACGCCATACATTATGTCAAACTCAACGGTCTTAAATGGCGGTGCTAACTTATTTTTAACCACTTTGACCCGTGTGTGGTTGCCTACGATTTCATCGCGGTCCTTAATTGCGCCAATGCGTCGAATATCAAGCCGTATCGAGGCATAAAACTTTAAAGCATTGCCACCCGTAGTCGTCTCCGGGCTGCCGTACATAACGCCGATCTTCATCCGAATTTGGTTTATAAAAATTAGAGTGCATCTAGATTTGGCAATCGAGCTGGTGAGTTTGCGTAATGCTTGGCTCATTAATCGTGCTTGCAACCCAACGTGAACGTCCCCCATCTCGCCTTCCAATTCAGCGCGTGGCACCAAGGCGGCAACGCTATCCACGACAAGAGCATCAACTGCGCCGGAACGGACTAGTGTATCAGCGATTTCAAGCGCTTGTTCTCCAGTATCGGGTTGAGAGATCAGCAACTCATCGGTGTTCACCCCAAGTTTTCCGGCATAAATAGGGTCAAGGGCGTGTTCAGCGTCGATAAAAGCGCAGGCCCCGCCACGCCTTTGTGCTTCAGCCAATACGTGCAATGCAAGGGTGGTTTTACCGGAACTCTCTGGACCATAAATTTCTACTACTCGGCCACGTGGTAGACCCCCAATACCAAGTGCAACATCGAGTGCCAGTGAGCCAGTTGGAATCACCTCAGTCTCGACCACCTTGCCGCTTTCTCCGAGTTTCATGATCGAGCCTTTTCCGAAGGCTCGCTCTATTTGACTAAGGGCAGTGTCGAGCGCTTTTTGCTTGTCCATATCCTCGATTCCAACAACTCGTAGTGACGGTTCTGACATAAGAATGTTCTCCCTTATTCCACAGGCTCTTCTACGTTGCAATCAGAGTATCGTACCACTTTTGTTCTATTTTGCAAGTAAGGTACCTAAGTCTATAATATCAATAGATAAAATACCTCATAGTTCTATTTATGTTCTGATTTTTCTGACACATAATGGACAAAAATCAGAGCTCCACGTAAACGCGAGAAAATCCGGGAGGAAGTGTGACATTAGCGGGCAGTGTGGAGGAGAGGTTTTCTTACGATGGACATGGCTGTTATGGGTTGCGGTATGAGCAGAGGGGATGATGTTTGGCAGTGCTTGGGCGTTTAGGGTTTTACGGAAAGAGAGGGTCGTGCTAAGAGCGATTAGGGTCCATTAAACAAAGTGGAATTAACTATATGACCCACAAATGGTACCACCAGATACGAATCAATTTCTCCGAGTCGGCGGCCCAAATTATGCGGAATGATCCGAATGGTCAGAAAATGGTACTCCTCGCGGAGATTCTAAAACGGCATGATGCCACACTGAGGTGCCAATTTGATGCGTTTACTGAATACGTTTCTGAAGCAGAACGTCGAGGCATTGAGAATTACCCCCTCTATGAGTGGACCAAGGAAACGATTACGGATCCAGTAAAAAAAACTAAGTATCTGAAATCGTTTTCTGTGTATGTAGGTCGTCAGGAGATTTATCCAAAACACGAGGCAGATGCTCTCGAGGCTGACTTGAAATCGATGGTAAACACGGGAGTGATCGAGCGAATAGTCAAATACGATACTGACCCCACGAACAACCCGCAGCCACCAGCAAGATCTGCTACATAACACGTCTCCATTGGGCGTTATTGGGAGAGACGCAAAAAAATGGTCGGTGGCGTATCATCATGGCAGCGCCGACTTCTATTTTCACCGGACGAAAGAGGTCGAGGTTAAAAAAATAAGAGTCAGGGAATTAAATATTTAGTTAATTTTTTGTAGCCTGTGGGGCCATAGTTATTCGCACTAGACACCCTCTAGTTGCGCGTCCCTCAATAATTTCAATAGTGGTTGCTCTGTTTCCACGAACAAAGGTCAGTAAACTTGTTTCTGACTGAATGCTGGCGATCGCTTTCCAACCAAATTGGGGCATCTGCGTGGTGTAAAGTGCAAATGCCTCAGAATGACTTTTATTGAGTTTGAGAACTAATCGGCCCGTCCATTGATCTCCGGTGCCTAGAATCAAAGAATTTTGGGCGTCTAACGTCGTACCGGGGGGAATTGGAACATCGGTGATAGGTTGAAACGTTGCTTGCAAATCAGCCTCACCATCACCCATGCTGGGAGCTGTTGTCTCGGAGAGATTTGTGCTTTTGTTGCAGGCTTGAGCCAGGAACAAAACGCTACACATAGTTGCAAGCAATCCAGGAATCGAGTGTTTCAATAAAGTGTCCTTGCTCAGTCCATTCCGACAAAATGTTGTGGGCGGGAAAAGAAATGCATTTGATCACTCCCTGGGCAGATGTTAAGCCCGTCCTGCCAACTGTTGCAAGGGATATGCTCCTAGGCCCACGTCTTTATAACGGGTCCAAGAAGGAGTGAATCGGTCCCCCGCGAAAATCGATATGCCCAACTAAAATACAATCTGCGCAAAGGATGTAACCCACAGGGTCCGCCGTCCCAATCGAGTGGTGGTAGCGGAGAGTGGACTCGAACCACCGACCTCCGGATTATGATTCCGCTGCTCTAACCAACTGAGCTACTCCGCCACGAACTCGCCTATACGGATCACGCGACGGACTGTCAAGCTGACTTCATAATAGTCGTAGTTGTGGCGGACCTTGCTCAATACGCGTAGTTTCAGTAAGTCTGCAACGATGGTCTTAAGGAGTGACTCGGTGGGAGAGCGGATAGCTGTAATTGGACTAGGTTACGTTGGATTGCCAGTGGCTGTGGCATTTGCTGAGAAACATGCCAGCGTTGTTGCTTATGATATCGATGAGGCACGTGTAGAGGAGTTGAGGCAGCGAAGAGACCGTAACGGTGATATTCCGTCTGAAGCACTACTTGGGTGTGAGGAAATCTTTACGTCAAATCCGAATGATCTCGGTAGCGCGACTTTCTACGTTGTCACGGTGCCAACGCCAATCGATAAAAATCGCCGACCGGATCTTGGGCCCATCATCAAAGCTTGTGAGTTAATTGGAACCCACCTAAAGCGCGGCGATGTCGTGGTTTTAGAATCTACGGTGTATCCTGGGGTGACGGAGGATGTTTTAGGTTCGGCACTCGCGCGCATTTCTGGCCTCGCCCAAAATGTCGATTTTTCGGTTGGTTATTCACCGGAACGAATTAATCCTGGCGATAGTGAGCACACTTTCGCGGCAATCACCAAAATAATCTCCGCACAGGATGAAGCCACTCTCGATCGTCTTGCGGCCGTTTACGGGCCCGTTGTAGACGCTGGTCTACACTATGCCCCGTCAATCAAGACCGCTGAGGCTGCCAAGGTTATTGAGAACACCCAGCGAGACCTTAACGTAGCATTAATGAACGAACTTGCGTTGATTTGCGACAAACTCGATATTCGTACCGCAGATGTACTTGAGGCTGCTGGAACTAAGTGGAATTTCATGCCTTTTACGCCGGGGCTCGTTGGCGGGCATTGCATAGGCGTTGATCCTTATTACCTTACATCACGTGCGGAGCAGGCTGGTTATTATCCGCAGGTTATTCTGGCCGGACGTAGGATAAATGACTCTATGGGCGTGCATATTGCTACCAAACTAGCCAGTCTATTGACTGCCGCGGGTAAGGTGTTGGAGAAGTCGCGAGTCGGCATATTGGGTTTAAGCTTCAAAGAAAACGTGTCTGATTTGCGTAATAGTAGGGTGCCCGACATCGTCGTTAAACTAACTGAATTTGGAATCAAACCACTGGTGCATGACCCCCTTGCCGATTCGAAAGAAGCACTGACACGATATGGAATCGAGCTTCGGGGATTGGACGCGATGTGTGCACTAGATGGTTTAGTATTGGCGGTGCCCCATGTGTCATACTTGGAACTGGGCTCTCTCCACCTTTGCACTTTTCTGGCTTCCGACTCCGTATTGATCGATGTGAAATCTGCTCTTGACCCAGGCGAGCTGCCGAGCGGCGTCACCTACTGGAGTTTGTAGGAAGTCACTCGATCCAGCCGCCGCCAATCAACCGACTGGAGTCGTAAAAAACAGCTGCCTGGCCAGGTGAAACTGCACCCGGAGCACGATCAAAGAGTATCTCCGCCCGATTGTTTGCTAGTGCTCGCACGCGAGCGGGTGTGCCGCAGTGAGCCGATCGAATTTTGACCATTAGTTTGATTTCTGTGGAAATAGTCATGGCAGGTTTTAGCCAATTAACATTGTTTAAGGTGATGCGGGTGACTTGAAGAGATGATTTCGGGCCAACCACCACTTCCCGAGAGTCCGGATTTAAGCGCAGGACATAAAGCGGTTCGGGCCAAGTAACGCGGAGTCCTCGTCGCTGGCCAACGGTAAAGTGAATAATGCCAGCGTGTTGACCAATTATGGTTTCATCTTCCAGTACTATATGACCCGGTTCTGCGGCGCCGGGTCGGAGTTTCTCAATGGTTCGAGCGTAGTCTCCATCGGGAACAAAGCATATATCCTGGCTGTCTGGTTTGGCGGCGACAGGCAGGTCGAAATTTTCTGCCAGGTCCCGAGTTTGGCCTTTCCCCAGATCTCCTAAAGGGAAACGCAAGTAGTCAAGCTGTTCAGGTGTTATCGTGAACAGAAAGTAACTCTGATCACGTGAGAGATTGGAGGCTTTGTGCAATTCTCTAGTACCATGTGTCGCTATTCTCCGGGCGTAGTGGCCGGTGACTAACGCGTCGGCATCTAAGCTGCGGGCAGTACCTAATAGATCTTGAAACTTGATGCGTTCGTTGCACCGCACGCAGGGAATAGGGGTGGCTCCTGCAATGTAGCTATCAGCAAAGTCCTCAATCACTGCTTGTTTAAAGCGGTCTTCGTAATCAAGCACGTAGTGTGGAATATTCAAACGAGCAGCCACTCGTCGGGCATCATATATATCTCGGCCAGCACAGCACGTGCGCTGGTTTCCTGCTCCAGTCCCGTAATCGTAAAGTTGAAGTGTAAGCCCAATTACCTGGTAGCCACGTTCCACCATTAGCGCTGCGGCAACAGAACTGTCCACGCCCCCAGACATGGCAACCGCAACGCGCTTGTTTCCTTGCTGGCCTATAAAACTGGAATTTTTCATTTCTTGGTTGGACTCTAATGAGTGTCGAGATCAAAAGAAATATAATGAGCGTGTAATTGGCGGTGCCTTGCCATGTTGGGTGTGTGATTTCAGAGAATTCCTGCAGATGAGCGCGTGAGCCCTGCTTTCCCCTCGTTCGGTGTTACTGGGGATCATAATACTATAGTGAAATTTGACTTTTTACCATTTAGACGAAGCACTATGTGTACTCTAGCTCGACTATTTTAGGTGAAGCATGGTTTGAGTTCCGCAGCACCGCATGTCTTTGTTCGCCGTCGACAAGGAAAAGGCAGCGACTTCGGATCCATAGTAGGGAATCATTCTTTAAAGCTTTTGCTGATTCCAACCCATTTCCCAAAACCCCTTTTCAAGCCGTGTAGCTTGGTTAAAAACTTGCGATAATGCATTAAAACGCAACTCTCCGCCGCGTCGGTCGGCTAATTCTTCAAGTTGAGTCACTGAGTCTCCGGACACTTTTTGATATTCGTCACTGGCGTACATATCTATCCAGCTGACGTAAGGATTGCCATCTCGAACGGTTCCTGAATCGACAGCCAAAGCTCGACCAATCTCCGCGTAACCTGCGACACACGGCGCGAGCGCGGTCGCGAGGTCAAGTAAATCTCCTCGGTGCCCACAATCTAGTACAAAACGGGTGTAGGCTGTGGTTGCTACGTCTTCTGGTTCCGTGGATAGGTCTTCTGCGGCAATACCCCATCCGAGGCAGTACTCAACGTGAAGCGACATTTCCACGTCAACGATATTGTTAATTGCGATTGCCGCGTAACGCAGGTCGTCGATGGTCTCAGCCTTGTACGCCGCGAGCGCGTAGGCGCGCGAGAAATGAAAGAGAAACAAATAATCTTGAATAAGGTAGTAGCGGAAACAGGGTTCGGCCAAAGTCCCATTCCCCAAGGCTTTTACGAACTTATGGTTTGTGAACTCAGCCCAATCTTTTCCGGCCGTTTCTCGCAATCGCGTAAACAAGGTGGTTTCGTTCAAATTCAGACCCTGAAAATTTCAATTCGATGCTGTTTGATATCTATTGTCTTGTAAGACAGTCAATGGTTAATCTGTCGCAGTAAAATTTGGCCTTAATACAACGACTGCCGGTAAGTATTGCATCGAGGTATTTTCTCAACCCAAAAGCGCGTTTCTGCTACCTGCCGGCACTCGGAACACTATGCCATCAAGAACGTCAGTTATAACGATTTGACAACCCAAGCGTGACGTTAAACTAAGGCCAAATGCCAGATCCAGCATATCTTCTTCGTCTTCCGACGGTGCTTCTAGGCGATCGAAGAAACCTTCGTCTACGATCACGTGGCATGTTGAGCATGCCATCGAGCCCTCGCAGGCGCCTTCGAGATCGACCCCATACTCGTGCGCAAGTTCAAGAACAGTCTCGCCAACGGAGGCTTCAATCTGAAGTCTGGTACCGTCCGCGTGAATAAAGGTCACCTTGGGCATAGTTCCCCGCCGCCATGGAGCTAGTCAGGTTGATTTTTTTGGTTTGCCGTTTTCTCGTTTGCATAGTGATCGAGTTAGAGGCGGTAAGTTAACCAACTTGACTTGTCGCTGTGTGAGTAGTGGTTCTCTGGTCTCTTAGTGATAAGACTGTGGTAGAGACGCGTTCAATTACATAATCAATTTCTGCAATGGTGGTGAAGCGACCGATACCGAATCGGAGTGATCCACGGGCCATGTCCTCACTGAGCCCCAACGCTCTGATTACATAAGATGGCTCTAAAGATGTAGACGTGCATGCTGATCCGGAGGAGATCGCGATGTCTGGAAGGGCCGACATTATTTCTTCGCTATCTAAGCCAGCAAAACTTAAGTTAAGGTTTCCGGGCAGGCGATGAACCGGGTCACCATTCAGAATCACATCGCTCAAACGATCCGAAATGCCACGGTACAAATGGTCACGTAAAGCACCAATGCGCCGGGCTTCTTCGCCTAATTCTTCGCTGGCAATATCGCAAGCAGTGCCTAGGCCGACACAAAGCGGAGTGGGTAATGTGCCTGAGCGGAGGCCGCGTTCTTGGCCACCTCCACTAATTTGTGCACTCAGGCGCACCCTAGGTCGGCGTCGAACGTATAAAGCACCGATTCCTTTAGGCCCGTACAACTTGTGGCCGGAAATACTCATTAAGTCGATGCTCATCGCATTGACATCCATGGGGATTTTCCCAACAGCTTGCGCCGAGTCCGTGTGGAATAGAACATCGTGTTCGCGGCATAATTCACCAATATCGCTAATCTGCTGTATAACGCCAATCTCGTTGTGTGCCGCCATAATTGAGACCAACAGCGTATCATGTGTGACCTCGCCAGCGAGCCGGTCGAGATCGAGCAGACCGTTCATTTGGACCGGTAGAAAGACTATATCGTAGCCGTTCGAGGCTAGATGCTGGCAAGTCTCAATTACGCACTTATGTTCCGTGGCAACCGTGATAATCTGACGCTTAGTGTCACCATAAAATTGGGCAGCTCCCTTTAAGGCTAGGTTATTGGATTCGGTTGCGCCCGAGGTAAAAATGATCTCTCGGGCGTCTGATCCGATTGTAGACGCGATCTTTATGCGGGCTGCCTCAACCGCATCGTGCGCTTCCCGGCCGAGACCGTGCGACCGGGAATGAGGATTCCCGGGTTTATCAAAGAAGTAGGGTAGCATCGCATCTACCACACGTGGGTCCGCCGGCGTGGTCGATTGATAATCTAGGTAGATTGGCAACTTGAGGTCGTTAGTCCCCGTCATGGCTTTCTTGTATTTCCCATAGTTCACGCAGCGGTCCTGCCGGACTTGTTCTGTATTTGATTATATAGCGCAAGCCACGCGTTTGTAGCGTGTTCAATTTCTTTTTCTGTCGTTGCCCAACCCAGACTTACGCGAATGGACTCGTCGGCTGCGATCGGTTCAACACCCATTGCCGTTAATACATGGCTGCTCGCAACTTTTCCTGAGCTACATGCGGCGCCCGCACTGACTGCGACACCAGCTAGATCAAGCGCTATTATTTGAATCTCAGCACGCATACCTACCAGACGTACGCAGGAAGTATTAACTAAGCGCGGGTTTCCACGGCCATGTATCTCGATGTCTGGGACCTCGCTGATAAGTTGTTTCTCGAATCGGTTTCTGAGATACAGTATTCGATCAATTTCATCTTGGTTTTTATTGATCTCGACGCAAGTTTCAGCAAAACCAACCGCTCCAGAGACGTTTTCTGTTCCTGCCCTCCGACGGCTTTCTTGTCCCCCTCCGACTAATTGTGCTCCAATCTCAGTACGGGGGTGTATAGCCAATGCACCGATTCCTTTGGGGCCTCCAACTTTGTGTGCTGATACGGTCATTAAATCCACCCCAAGCGCAGCCATGTCGACGGGCAGTTTTCCAAGTGCCTGCACCGCATCACAATGAACTAAAGCATTGTGTGAGTGAGCTACTGTTGCAATTTCGGCCACAGGCTGAATAACACCAGTCTCGTTGTTTGCGAGCATAACCGAGACCAGAGCGGGCGAGTTTTGCCTGGTAAGTATCTCATCAAGTGCGGAAGGGTTCACAATTCCAGTCTGATCGACTGGAATGCGCAAGGCTTTGGGGGATGCCGCGAGTACTGAATCATGCTCGATATCAGACACCAACTGAATTTTGCGGTCTGTACCGGTGATAGCCAAATTATTTGCTTCGGTCCCTCCACTGGTGAAAACGAGTCTTCCCGGGTCTGCGCCAATCGTATCTGCCACCAGCTCACGAGCGTTCTCTATTTGGGCACGAGCAATCCGACCATAAGTATGGACCGAAGAAGGATTCCCTACCAATAACAGTGTTTTTTTTACTGCCTCTGCAACTGCCGGGCGAAGCGGGGCGCTGGCGTTGTAATCTAGGTAACTTGGTTGGTTGCTCGCTTTTTTCAATTTTCAATGCGCTTCCATAAAATCCCGTACTATCTGCAATTGAGGATTTTGCTCTAGTTGGAATCCCGAGTATTGGGGTATTCTGGATTTGTGTCTCGATTCCTGTCGTTCTCTGTATCTGATTCTGGAACGCCACTTTTTTGTGTTGGACTTCGTAAAGTCTCAAGGGCTTCAATGCGTTCTCGTAATTTACTGACTTCGTCGAGGAGCCCATCTAGCGCTCGGGCCACCGGATCAGGGAGATTTTCGGGTGTGCCGTAGGCCATAAAATCATGATCTTTATTCAGCTTATCGTTATCACCAACTGCCTTAGCTGGTACTCCAACTACGGTCGTGCTGGGTTCGACATCTTTCACAACCACTGCATTTGAGCCAATACGGGAATTGGCGCCTACTACTATGGGTCCAAGCACTTTCGCTCCTGCCCCCACAATGACCCCATCCTCAAGGGTAGGGTGTCGTTTCGTGCCGCGCTCTAGGGAGGTCCCGCCCAACGTTACTCCCTGGTAGAGCGTAACGTCATCCCCTATCTTCGCTGTTGCGCCGACCACCACGCCCATCCCATGGTCGATAAACAATCGTTCTCCGATTTCGGCTCCAGGATGAATTTCAATTCCAGTTGCGACTCGACCTAAGTGAGAGATGAACCTTGCCAGCAATTTCAGATCATGGCGCCATGCAAAATTACTTACACAGTAAAAAATGATGGCGTGGAAGCCCGGGTAGCAAAAAATCACCTCTAGCCGGGAACGTGCCGCTGGGTCATGATCCAAAATCACTGAAATTTGGTGGGCTAAATTCTTGAAAATCATCTTGATCGTTATGATATGCTTTGGGGTTGCACC
>PTKD01000140.1 GCA_002938115.1 Alphaproteobacteria bacterium MarineAlpha9_Bin7
TGGCTTCCGTGCCTTGCAGACATAACGACCGTGCAAAATTAACCAATGGTGCGCCTCGTGCTTATAGGTGTCCGGCACTCTCTCCTCAAGACCCAACTCCACTTCAAGTGGCGTTTTCCCCGGCGCAAGACCCGTCCGGTTCCCTACCCGAAAGAGGTGTGTATCAACTGCAATGGTTGGTTCACCGAATGCAATATTAAGCACCACATTTGCTGTCTTGCGACCAACCCCGGGTAAAGTTTCTAAATCAGTCCGAGTTCGTGGAACTTCACCATCAAATTCATCGAGCAGTTTTTTACTGAGCGCCACAATATTTTTCGCCTTGTTTCTATATAGACCAATTGTGCGAATGATTTGCCTCACAGTCGTTTCACCCAACGCTAACATTTTTTTGGGATTATCTGCCCGCCCGAAGAGCTCGCCAGTAACCTTATTGACCCCGGCATCAGTTGCCTGTGCCGATAGCACTACTGCGACCAGAAGCGTATAGGGGTTCCCATAATTCAGCTCACCTTTAGGGTCCGGTTTCAGGGCGGCAAACCTTCGGAACACCTCCTCTATTTGAGCTTTCTTCATAAGATCCTTTAGATTTATGGAGCCACTCGACACAGTACTGGCCATACCTCTCCCATCGCAACCACCCCACAGTGTTTCTCTAAAGAGAAACACACGCGAGTTTGCTCAGCGGCAAAAGAAGCTTATCATAGCCATGTGTCATTTACCTCGCCGGCTGGTTCCAGTGGTAAGGGGTGTAGCCATATGAATGATGAGCTGTTGTTCAACGCCGTTCTACGTCCGAATCTATCTCTGACAAAAAATGGGTTCATAGTAGTCATAGGACTCATGTCGATACTGTGCGTGTTCGGCGGTGGCATGTTCATGTTGGTAGGCGCATGGCCCGTCACGGGCTTCCTGGGCCTTGAGCTAGTGCTTCTGTATGTCGCTTTTCAGCTAATCCGACGCTCTGGGTTTCTAACAGAGACGGTCCAATTACGCCGCTCCAGCCTCACAGTCTCGCGTTGTTCCCCAGACGGCCGTCGGACCGCGTGGCACTTCCAACCATACTGGCTCAAGGTAGAGTTCGATCCGGAGGCCGGGCATACCAGCCGGATCATTCTAACTTCTAAAGGTAACCATGTATCTCTAGGGTCGTTCCTATCACCTAGCGAACGCGCCCAGTTCGCTAACGCCTTGACCACGGCTCTTCGTCGCTGCGCAAGCATCACTCCGCTACCCAACTGACATTCGCGAGCAGTAGACTTTCAAGCATTATTAAACAAGACCGACCTTCCGACTGTGGTACGACGCTCACCACAGAATCAGTGGATTTGAATGACGTCCGCGGCGGACGAAAAGTCACCACTTTTCGGCAAACCTATCCGGCGAAACCTAACATATCCCGCATGCCGTACAGGCCCGGGGGCTGAGGCTGTAACCAAATAGCCGCTCGCACTGCGCCAGCAGCAAAAATTTGTCGTGAGGTCGCTTGGTGGGTCAGCTCCAACCGGTCATTTTCCCCAGCAAGGATAACACTGTGGTTACCAACCACGTCTCCCCCGCGCAGCACTGCGAAACCAATATCACCGCGTCGGCGCTCGCCGGTTATTCCATCACGGGCTCGTTGACTAACCCGTCCCAAGTCGACGTCGCGTCCCTTCGCAACTGCTTGGCCCAGAGCCAACGCGGTACCAGAAGGAGCATCAACTTTGTGGCGATGGTGCATCTCCAAAATTTCAATGTCAAAGTCATCACTCAGCGCAGAGGCTGCCTGCTCAGCTAGCGCGATTAGCACGTTTACACCTAAACTCATATTCGGTGCCCAGAAAATCGGTGTCCGCTCTGCGGCCGCACCCAGTGCCGTTTCATCCCCTTGGCTCAGTCCGGTCGTGCCGATCACATGGCAAACCCCAACGGCGGCGGCCAAACTCGCGTGACCCACGGTCGCCTCAGGCCCAGAAAATTCGATCACAGACTCTGCTTCCTCAAACACTTCCCTGGCGTTGTCGGTAATTTTTATTCCTAAAACGCTAAGCCCAGCTATTGAACCAGCATCGTTTCCAAGCGCCGGATGTTCAGCGCGTTCACTTGCCGCGACCAAGCGAACACCATCTGTCTGAACTATCTCACGAACCAGGGATTGGCCCATTCGTCCCGCAGAACCAACTACGCCAATATTTAGGTCTGCCATCTAACGAGTCTCACAGAGTGTGGAAATTTCCAGCGTACACAAAACGCGTGACCAACCACTCGATGACTTAGTCCCGAAGGTCATCCCACAAGTCCTTTACTTTTGCGAAAAACCCGTCCGCTTCCGGGCTGTTTTTTTTGCCCACACCTGCCTCGAATTCACGCAATAACCCTTTTTGTTTCTCAGTCAGATTGATCGGCGTCTCGACTTTTGTCTGGACTATCATGTCGCCAAAGCCCTTCCCCCGGACCGCTGGCATGCCTTTTCCTCGCAACCGAAACTGCTGACCGCTCTGAGTCCCTTCCGGTATTGTCACCCTAGCACGTCCACCCTCAAGGGTAGGCACCTCGATCATGCCTCCAAGAACCGCTTGGGTCATTGTAATCGGCACGCGACAATAAAGTTCCGCTCCATCACGTCGGAACAAACTGTGAGGGGAGATCTTTAGAAAAATATAAAGATCCCCAGGAGGTCCACCCCGGACCCCGGCCTCTCCCTCCCCGGCGAGTCGGATTCGCATCTCGTCATCCACGCCACGGGGGATATTTACCTGGAGCTGTTTTTCCTTTGCTATCCGGCCTCCACCGCCGCATTCAGCACACGCATTTTTAATAATTTGGCCGATACCTTGGCAATTAGGGCAAGTCCGCTCAATGGTAAAGAATCCTTGTTGCGCCCGCACCTTCCCAGCACCTTGGCACGCATTACAAGTTGTGGGCGCTGAGCCTTTTTCTGCCCCACTACCGCCGCACTCTTCGCATGTTGCCGCCCTAGTTGTGCGAATTGTGGCGCTTTTGCCGTTGTAGGATTCTTCAAGTGATACCTCAAGATTGTAGCGAAGATCGGCCCCGGAATGGGCATTCGAGCGCCCTCGTTGCCCAACAAAGTTGCCAAATAGATCATCAAACACGTCCGCAAAACTTGACGCGGTGAATCCAAAACCGCCGCCCGGACCGCCCGAAGCACCGTCAAAAGCAGCATGACCAAACTGATCATAGGCGGCGCGTTTCTCATCATCCTTGAGAACACCGTAGGCTTCAGATAACTCCTTAAATCGTTTTTCAGCATCAGTGTCACCCGGATTGCGATCTGGGTGACACTCCATTGCAAGACGGCGATACGCTTTCTTGAGCTCCCCTTCGCTCGAATTTCGGGCTAGACCGAGCGTTTCGTAATAATCGCGCTTGGCCATCGACAAGTTACTCCGCTAATCGCCTGGAAAAGTTAACCGTCGCGGCTAAAATTCGCTCTCGCATAAGTACCAAATAGTTGGGAGCAGGGTCTCAAGGAATTCGTTTTACTGACTGCCCTACCGCGCCGCCTGATCGTCGTCCTTAACCTCTTCAAAGTCAGCGTCAACCACTGTCTCATCGCTTCCAGCATCCGTCTCCCCAGCAGCCCCCTCAGCGCCATTGCCGGCGGCGCCACCAGCCTCCGCCTGTTCTTTATACATGGCCTCTCCAAGTTTCATTGACACTTCCTGAAGCTTGTCGATACCGGTCTGTATCGGAGCTGGGTCTTCCCCATCCATAGCTTCACGAAGGGAAGTGATCGCCGTCTCGATCTCATTTTTATCTATGTCGCTGATCTTATCGCCAAATTCACCCAGAGATTTTTCTGTCGCATGGATCAAACCGTCAGCGTGATTTCTCTTATCCACTATTTCTCGGCGTTGACGATCTTCATCCGCATGCTGTTCAGCTTCAGCCACCATACGCTCGATATCATCTTCGCCGAGGCCCCCTGAGGCCTGGATACGTATTTGCTGCTCCTTGCCTGTGCCTTTGTCTTTAGCAGACACATTAACAATCCCATTCGCATCTATGTCGAAAGTGACTTCGATCTGCGGCATTCCTCTAGGCGCAGGCGGAATTCCCACCAAATCAAATTGACCAAGAGCTTTATTATCAGTAGCCATCTCCCTTTCACCTTGGAATACTCGGATGGTGACAGCCTGTTGATTGTCATCCGCAGTTGAGAATGTCTGGCTCTTCTTGGTCGGGATCGTAGTGTTACGTTCTATCAAGCGGGTAAACACGCCGCCCAACGTTTCAATTCCCAGAGACAACGGCGTCACGTCCAGCAACAGCACATCCTTGACATCACCACTGAGTACCGCACCCTGAATTGCAGCGCCTACCGCCACTACCTCATCCGGGTTCACCCCCTTATGTGGCTCACGACCGAAGAAATTCTTCACTGTCTCTATAACTTTGGGCATTCGGGTCATTCCGCCAACCAGGACCACATCGTCAATCTCGTTAGCACTTAGCCCGGCATCCTTTAATGCCTGTTTACATGGAGCCATGGTGCGCTCAACTAAATCACCGGTCAGCGCCTCGAGCTTAGCGCGAGTCAACTTGATTGCTAAATGTTTGGGCCCTGCCTGGTCAGCCGTGATAAAGGGGAGATTAATTTCAGTTTGGGCCGTACTCGACAGCTCTACCTTGGCTTTTTCAGATGCTTCCCTAAGGCGTTGCAATGCTAGTTTGTCGTCCCGCAGATCTATGGCGCTTTCCTTCTTAAATTCGTCGGCCAGGTAGTTAACGATGAGAAGATCGAAGTCCTCACCCCCCAAAAAAGTATCGCCATTGGTCGCTTTGACTTCGAATACGCCATCCCCAATCTCCAGGACCGAGACATCAAAGGTGCCACCACCTAGGTCATAAACTGCGATAGTCCCGCCCTCTTTTTTATCCAACCCATAACCGAACGCGGCAGCAGTCGGCTCGTTAATAATCCGCAAAACTTCAAGACCAGCAATTTGGCCTGCGTCTTCTGTCGCTTGACGTTGTGAATCGTTAAAATACGCCGGCACTGTGATTACAGCTTTAGCCACCTCTTCCCCGAGGTGGCTTTCAGCCGTTTCCTTCATCTTCTGCAAAACAAAGGCGCTAATCTGGCTCGGCGCATATTTCTTATCCTTTGCCTCAACCCATGCGTCTCCATTGTCAGCTTTTACAATCTCATAGGGCACCATATCAGCGTCCTTGCGCACCATAGGGTCCTCATACGATCGACCGATGAGGCGTTTGATAGCGAAAAAGGTGCCGTCGGGATTGGTCACCATTTGCCGCTTTGCGGGCTGACCAACCAAGCGTTCTCCGTCATCAGAGAATGCCACGATGGATGGGGTGGTGCGCGC
>PTKD01000141.1 GCA_002938115.1 Alphaproteobacteria bacterium MarineAlpha9_Bin7
AATACGAAAATCTTGCGTTTGATTACTATTGTCTGCAGCCCATGTATGGGCCGGATTTCGCACAGAACACGAAGGCTACGATTGCTTATTGTCTTGAAAATCCCAACTGGCGTTTGAGCATACAAGCTCATAAGGTAGTCGGAATACCATAGGCGCCGACAATGCTATAGGGATTTGGATGCCGATGCCGTACGTGTTCTACGACACCGAAACAACTGATGTTTCGACGGCTTTCGCACAGATTCTGCAATTTGCTGCAATAAAGACTGACGACGACCTCAATGAAATCGAACGGTTTGAAATTCGTTGCCGTCTACTGCCTCACGTCATTCCTTCTCCTAAAGCATTGCTTGTTACCGGAATTTCACCTGAGACCTTAACCGATCCTGCTCTTCCTACGCATTACGAGGCAGTGCGGGAAATACGACAAAAATTGATGGAGTGGAGCCCAGCCGTCTTCATCGGCTACAATTCCATTGCTTTCGACGAAGAGTTACTGCGGCAGGCATTGTTCCAAACCCTACACCCAGCGTATCTAACCAATACAAATGGAAACCAACGTTCCGATGCTATGCGCATCGCACACGCTGCGCATATTTATCAACCAAATACCATTTCAGTGCCGATCAACGAAAAAGAAAAGCAAACGTTCAAACTAGATCGATTAGCCCCGATCAATGGTTTTGACCATAGTCGGGCGCACGATGCTATGGGGGACGTAGAAGCGACGATATTTGTTGCGGATCTCGTAAAGGAACGGGCGAACGGGATTTGGCAAAGCATGCGCAGGTTTGTGAACAAGAAACAAGTCGTCGACTATGTAATGACGGAATCGTGTTTTGCCCTCAACGAACGTTATTTTGGCCATATGTATTCTTGGCTGGTTACCTATTGCGGATGCAATCCGGACTACGACAGTCAGCTCGCGGTATTCGACCTAAATTTCGATCCCGACGAATATCTATCTTTATCTGTGGAGGAACTGATCGAGGTTTTCAACAAAAGCCCAAAACCGATCCGAGTTGTCATCGCGAACCGCCAACCCATCATGATGCCGGCGGAGCACGCGCCGGTGGAAACGAAGGCCCTTTCTGTGCCGGAAACAGAACGCAAGCGACGGATCGAGGTGATTCGAAAACACCGGACTTTCATGGCACGGGTAGGTGAGGCGCTGTCGCAAAGGTTCGCTGGTCAGGAACCCTCCCAGCACCTCGAAAAACGCATCTACGATGGTTTCACGAGTTGGGCCGATCAAAATCTACTGGAGAAATTTCACGAGGAACCGTGGGAAAACCGGATTGGTTTGATTGAACGGATTCAGGACAGTCGTCTGGTCGAGTATGCAAATCGCCTGGTGTATTTCGAACGACCCGACCTTCTGTCCGATCGCGCATCACAGGAGATGAGCGACTGGCTTGCTTATCGGATCTTGACCGATGACGAGCCGGTCCCCTGGATGAGTATTTCGAAAGCCCTCCTAAATCTAGAATCGGAGCTAGAGTCTGCGGATCAGGACGAGACTGAATTTCTTGAGAGAATACGAGAGTTTTTAGTGGACCGACCGAATCATTTAGGTGTGGGATGATGGTGGTACTGAGTGTATCAACACGAGATTCCTAAATGCTGTTGAGGTCAGGTTGATAACCTGAATGTTGGCGATCCTACGTAGCTTATCAACTCAGCTCTAGCATTTGCTTATGGCAAAAAGAAAATGATCGCTGAATGGTTGGTGGAGGTTACCAGCCTAGCTGACCTGGCATCAGGTACCGCCCTGCAATAATACCGAACGGAGGAGCCAAATGCATATCCACAATCTTTATGCCGATGAGAACGGCGAATCCCATTTTCGAGATCTTGAAGTCGATTGGGCGGAAGATCGAGGCCACAGCCAACTTTCAGAAAGAATGCCTGCTACCGGGATAATTTTCCGTCGTACCGCCAGCGATTATAACCTGGATTGGCATCCGGCCCCGCGCCGTCAATATATAGTTAACCTCGACGCGGCCGTGCAAATCAGAGCCAGTGATGGCGAAGTCCGTATCATCAAGGCAGGTGAAATTTTTCTTGTGGAAGACACCCACGGCAAAGGCCATCTCTCTTCCGCAGTGGATGGGAAAGAACGACATTCGTTATTTATTCCGATTGAATAATATTTTACCGTCAGATTTTCTGGTCACTCGCACCCTAGCGACTAAGTTCATCTCCAAAAGAAAAGCAGGAAACGCCTGATGCCTCTTTTCCGGAGTGACCCGGCCGTGCGGAAGCGCAGTGCCGTGCTCGTCGCGTCACTATTATTCATTTTGATTGGTACGGGTAGCATCTATTTCATCGTCGTTGCGCTAAAGGAGATCGCCACCGAGTTTGGTTGGTCCCGCGTGGTGCCATCAACCGCCTATGCGCTGCAGTATTTAGGCGCCGGTGTTGGCGGTATCTTCATGGGCTGGTGCTTCGATCGGCACGGAATGGTGATACCTGCTTTCGTTGGCGGCAGCATGATTGGCTTCGGCGCCATTTTTACCAGCTTAGTCACCAGCCAGTGGGAATTATTTTTCATCCACGGCGCGATGCTCGGCTTCTTCGGCCGATCGGCACTGTTCGGGCCATTAACCGCCAACATTACCCGCTGGTTCGAACACAATAAGAGCCTTGCCGTTGGCATCGTCGGCTCTGGCCAAGGGCTTGCTGGCATACTGTGGCCTACGGCGTTCCACCATCTGATTGTTGCCGTCGGTTGGCGCCAAACGGCACTAATGTACGGTCTATTCACGTTGGCGACCATGATGCCGCTGGCACTGATCCTACGACGAAAACCGCCGGTGCTCGAGCCGCGAACTTCAACGGCGCAGGTGTTTGTTGGTCCACCGCGGCTGCATTCGCCGCTATCGCCCTTGGCAATCCAGGCTTCGCTATCGATCGCTTCCGTTGGTTGCTGTGTCGCCATGTCGGTGCCGTTGGCGCATATCGTCAGTCATGTCAGTGATCTTGGCTTCGACCCGTCGCGGGGTGCGGAGGTGTTATCGCTGATGCTCGCCTGCTCGGCGATGGCCAGCTTCTTCGGCGTCGGGTTCCTAGGGGGGCGTCATGGTGGGTTGCGCGCGTTGTTCACCTTCTCGACTGGCCAGGCGATCCTGCTTGCCGCACTCGCCTTCGTTGACAGTTTACCAGGCGTATACATTGCTGCTGCACTGTTTGGATTGGGCTACGGAGGGATTTTGCCTTGCTACCCTCTGATCGTTCGGGAACTACTGCCTCGGGCGGAGGTTGGCCGGCGTACAGGACTCATCCTTCTTTGCGCAGGCATAGGCATGGCGCTTGGCTCGTGGCTTGGGGGATATATTTTTGACCTGACCGGCAGTTACCGGCTTGCCTTTCTGATTGGTGTTGCCTTCAACGTTGGCAATCTTGTCATTATCTTCAGCCTGATCCTCCGCACACGCGGCCTCCGGCTCAACTCGTAACCTAAAGGTGGGAGGCTCGAATTCTTCCCCGGCATTCAACATTTTCACGATATTAACAAAGACGCAGCTTCCAAAATGGGGGCTCTTTTGCGTTGGAGATACGTTGAAAATTACAAGCATCTGATTTCGTAATTCGGATGTGTGATTTTTAGAAGATTTTCAAACACAGACTTCTTATTTCGAGCCCTTCGAATTTAGTGATTCCACAGTCTCTTTCATACCGGCGCAGCACTGAATGAATTTATTGCGCTGGTTGCCGTTGGATCAATTGTTGCGCAAACAGTCGCTATTAATTCTGGGCTTGGTAAACCAATCTTTTGCCGATCAGATGGTCGGTACGTGTTTTGGGAATAGGTACGTTTAAGAGTAAGCTTTATTCTAAATCGCTGAAGGCAGGCACGTAACATGGTGATTACATGACCAATTCGTTTTTGAAATTTTTGAGCACGTCCAGCTTGCTCCTGTGGGTCGGTATAGCGTCCGCTGCCCCGGTGGACACGGCCCGGCTTAGGGCTGCATCCAACGACCCGGTTAATTGGGTCACTTTTGGCCACGACTACAGCAACCAACGCTACAGTGCGCTTGCCAAGGTTCATCGGGGCACGGTGAGCAGTTTGAATCCCAAATGGTTGTACCAAACGGGTATTGTCGGGACGTTTCAAACTCACCCGCTGGTGGTTGATGGGCAGATGTTCATCACCACTCCAAATAATCACGTAACCGCCCTCGATGGGCGCACTGGGGCGGTGATCTGGCACTACCAACACGAAAAGCGCACTGAATTCACTCGTGGTGGACCATCCAACCGCGGCGCCGGCTTGGGTTATGGCAAGATATTTCAGGCAACCAATGATGGGCGACTAATCGCGCTTGATCGGTATTCCGGTGCGTTAGTGTGGGACAGTCTCATCGCAACACCAGGCCCGGGAGAAATTGCCGAGCTAGCCGAAATTAATGCGGAGGCGCAGCAGGCGTTCATTGATGGTGTCGACTCGTTTCCCGCAAAAATGCCGCCCCTGGTTGCCGACGGAAAAGTTATAGCTGGAGTGATTTCGGCGGGTTACGGACTTTATCATGACATCGCCGCATTGATCGGTCTGGGCGGGTCACCGGAGGGCGATCGGAAATTTGGTCGCCGTGGTTACTTGGCTGCGTTTGATGCCGAGACCGGCGCCGAGATTTGGCGTTGGCATACCACCAAGGACAAAGGCTGGGAAGGCTTGTTTGGCGAGGCTACCCCAGAAGGTGTCCCCCTCAACCGCCGAATTGACGAGGAAAAATTGGCAGCCCCTAGCTATTCCGATTCCTGGCGAACTGGAGGCGGTTCGACGTGGATGACGCCGGCTTACGACCCGGAGCTTGGCTTGATTTACCTTGGCACTGGCAATGCTTCGCCGGCAGACGCAGATTTTATGCGGCCAGGAGATAACCTGTATACCAGCTCCTTGGTAGCACTTGAGATTGGAACTGGCACATTGCGTTGGCATTTTCAGATCGTGCCTCACGATATTTGGGGTTACGACACGGCGAGCCCGCCGATCCTGTTTGAACTGCCATCGGACCAAAGGACCACACTCGCTGTCGGAGTGCCAAGTAAGAACGGCTGGTTCTACGCTCTAGATCGGCAGACTGGCGATTTCTTATTCAAATCTGAACCTTTCGTCCCACAGAGCAACTTGTTTGCCCGTGCATCTCCTCAAGGTGTTGTGGTTGCTCCGGGTTCGTTCGGTGGCGCTTCATGGTCGCCCAGCTCCTACGACCCGACCACCGGCAT
>PTKD01000142.1 GCA_002938115.1 Alphaproteobacteria bacterium MarineAlpha9_Bin7
GAGCACGAATGACATCAAAATGCGACGTGGCAGCAGCCAACAATACTTTCTGTTCAACCTCCGTTACGCGTGCACGTGCGGCAAAAACCTTTTCTTCCGCACCGTGCGTCTCGTTGATAGTACGACCACCGCGATACAGAGGCTGCGTCAGTTCCAAAGCGATCGATTTGCTGTTGATGGTTTGCTCGCCAGCAGAGAACGTAAAATCAGTAACTGAATCAGTGTATTCGTGATTAAAACGGCCGCTCAAATTTACCGTAGGACGCCACCCTGAAAGTGCCTTCGGAACGTTCTCATCCGTAGCATGAAGAACGGCGCGCTCTGCCATGAGACTCGGATTGGTGTTGTATGCATTCACCAAAGCATCCGTTATACTTTCTGCCCTGGTCACACCAATATTTACCGATGTTGCCGCCAGTAAAACCCCTCCCGCTACAATCGATCGCATCCCCATCCCCATCCAATTATCGTTCACGTCATGCTCAACGTGTTACAAACTTAAACCCTGGGGCAACCTTAAACCCAGGTAAGTCGGATGCCGCTGCATCAAATATAACACGCCTACCATACCGGCCCCCAACTCGTTTGATAATAGTCGCCTCACCCAGGGATTTCCCAGAACGAATCACGGCCGCCAATCGGCCACCTTCTACCAGTTGGTCCAAAATAACTGAAGGGACATGCTCAACTGCGCCTTCAATAAAGACCGAGTCGTAAGGTCCTTGCTCCGCATAGCCCTTGTCCAAAGATCCTGCAACTGCTACCGCGTTATCAATTTCAAGTTCTAAAAATAGCTCGCTAGCGCGCGCTAACAGTTTGGCATCACACTCAAGACCTATCACCGTGTTACACAAACTGGCGAGAACCGCCACCCCATATCCACTCCCACACCCAATATAAAGGCTCACATCATCAGGGCCTGGCGCTAAAGCCTGCAAAAGCCGAGCGAGCACCATCGGTTCCATTAGATATCGATCAGAGGCAATCTTAATATCATCGTCAACGTACGCGACGGAACGCTGGTCAGGCGCCACAAATGCCTCACGCGGCAGTCTTGACAATACATCAATTAGCCGTGGATCTGTGATCTTATTAGGCAAAATCTGCCCTTCGACCATGTTGGAGCGCATGACATTAAAATCGGTCATATTAATATGGGTCTAATCATTTTTGTAGCCTTGATACACGGGACGGGCGTTCCTCATTGTTCCTACCCGATGGGACCGGCTCAAGTTATTGACATTATAGATCTTATAATGACGTAGACCACCCAACACAATGGCACACCCTCACAAGTTCACGATTCAAAGCCCACAAAACATCTTATGGTCTCCTGCTTGACCCACAGAAAAGACGGGCCTATATCGGTCCTTACGTTAGCGTCAGCGACAAGCTTTTGGACGGGCCGAGTGGCAGAATGGCTATGCAGCGGATTGCAAATCCGTGTACATCGGTTCGATTCCGGTCTCGGCCTCCAACATCGCGTAGTTGAAAAACTGCAAAACCAGCACTATTCCCCAACAGTCCGACTCGCTCTCAGATCTCGCCTTTTTCGGGTAAAACCGGAGCAGTCCTTTCCTCGAACTGGATGAGTTGTCCATCATCTGGAAACACATCAACATCGAACAACGAAAGAAAAACTGATGGGAATCAAACGTCGATCGTTTCTAAAAGGGGGCGCGGTTGGTGCGCTGGCAGCAACATCGACCTTTCCGGCACCCGCAATATCAAAAGGTCGTAAACGCTGGAAAATGATTACATGTTGGCCTAAAAACTTTCCCGGTCTTGGTACTACTGCGAATGAGATCGGCGCCAACATCACAAGAATGAGTGAAGGACGCTTAGAAGTTAAGGTCTATGGCGCTGGTGAAATTGTCCCGGCGTTTGAATTATTCGACGCCGTACGTGGCGGAATCGCCGAAATGGGCCATGGCTGGGACGGTTATTGGATAGCCAAACATCCTGGTGCTCCCTTCTTCGGAGGAGTCCCTAACGGTCTAGCTGCTTACGAACAAGTTGCGTGGATTCATTGGGGTGGCGGCCAGAAATTGTGGGACGATATGTGGGCTGATTTTGGAGTTCGTGCGTTTGTGTCTGGGGTTAATCCACCTTCATATTTTGGCTGGTATCAAAAGGAAGTAAATTCTCTTGATGACCTGAAGGGCATGAAAATTCGTATGGCGGGCCTTCCGGGAGAAGTTTTGAACCGAATGGGCGTGACATCAGTAAACATGCCGGGCGGGGAAATCATGAGCTCTCTACAATCCGGCATAGTGGATGCGGTCGAGTGGGGCAATGCCTGGTCAGATCTCGCGTTCGGATTCTACAAGGTAGCCGACATTTGTTATTTTCCTGGAATCCATGAATGCGGACCCAATCAATCTTTAACGATCAACAATGAAGCTTATGACAGCTTACCTGATGATCTTAAAGAGATCGTCAAAGTCGCTGCATGGAATGGTACCATGCAGCTTTATTCGGAAACCGTTTACCATAATGCAGCAGCTTACCAAACGCTGAAGCAGGAGAAGGGCGTGCAGTTCAAACCACTGCCCGAGGACGTAATTTCGGAGTTCCTTAAAGTTAGCCTGGACGTTCTATTTGATACCGCATCAAAGGACCCCCACGCACTCCGCATCTACAATAGTTATATGGATTTTCGAAAACGCGCCATCAATGTCGCACCGACAGATCAACTCGGATATTTAGAAGCTCGTTCCTCACAGCTTTGATGTGGCGCCGATACAAATGTAGATGATGCAAACTAGCCGAAAGCCATTGAGTCTGGAAAAGCTAAAATATTAGTGAGCGGCGGGGAAATCATATAACGCCGCGGCGTTGTCGTGAATAATTTTCCGACGAGTGGTGCTCGGTAACTCTCCGAGCTCGCGATCAATGAAGTCTTGGCTGTCGGGCCATATCCCATCCGGGTGGGGGAAATCCGAACCCCACATCACATTTTCTTCACCTAAAAGATCCAACAAACGAATGCCAACCGGATCGCTTTGATACGTAGCCCTGCATTGGCGTTTCCAATACTCCGATGGCTTCATGGTTAGGGTTAGATCCTTGAATTGGTCCTCCCACTCCAGATCCATATGATTCAACAAATAGGGGATCCAACCAATACCACTTTCACCTATTACCACTATTAGTTTAGGGTTGGCCTCTAGCAGCCCCCCATAAATCAGTTCCATCAACTTCTGAGCCATATTTAGCTGAAACCCAGTGATGAACACGGCAAAGGCCTTACGGGATTCCTGTGGTGCCATTGACTCAAAATCCGGCTTAGGCCCTCCGATCGTATGAAAGTGAACCGGCAATCCAGCATCAGAAGCAGCTGACCACAAATGAGCCCAGTCCTCATGATAAAGAGGTTTGGAATCCGTCGTACTTGGGATCTCTACTCCCTTGACCACACCCCGCTTAGCGACCCGTTCTAGCTCGGACACGGCTGATCCCATATCGTGCCCAGGGATAGAAGCGATACCTGCAAATCGGCCGGGGCAATGCGCGCAAAAATCGGCCAGCCACTCGTTGTAAATGCGCATCATCTCAGATGCAGCCACTGGATCTTCAAGACGCGCCGACGCGCCAAGTATACCGTACAACACTTCTCCACTTACGCCATCTAGATCCTGATCTTTAATTCGCAACTGCGGGTCGGTCAGACGACGAATTCCCTTCTTGCCGTCTTCGTACAATCCCTGTGCGGCCATACGATCAGAACGATGAATTTCTCCTGGAACATATTTGCGACCGGCTGAACCCATCCCGTTTTGCAGACCAAAGAAGGCACCATTCCGCGAAACCCAAATCGGACCGTCTTTACTATCGGTCACAAAAGGCATTCGATCCTTTAGAGAAGCCCGTGCATTCTCGGTAAAAAGTGCAGGTGGCAACCAAATTAAGTCGATATGGCAGTCTGCAGAAATTACTGGTTCAGTACACGCCATTCCAATCCCCTATGGTTAACCGTGGTTTAGTCTAGTTAGCGCCTGAATCACTTCATCACCCATGCACTTCGTTGATATAGCTCCTAAACTACCCGCCTGTATATCCGGAGTTCGGAACCCAGCCGCCAATACTTTCTCGATTGCCTTACTCAGCAACTCAGTTTCCTTGGAAAGTTGAAATGAATGTTCAAACATCAGACCAACACACATAATTGCAGCGAGGGGGTTCGCAGTCCCCTGACCTGCAATGTCAGGTGCACTACCATGGACCGGCTCATATAGCGCGCATCGATGTCCGTTCTCATCGAAATTGCTCAACGACACCGAGGGCAACATTCCCAGCGAACCCGTGATTGCACCTGCTAAGTCAGAAAGTATGTCTCCCACCATGTTATCTGCGAGTATGACATCAAATTGCTTTGGATTTTGAATGATCTGCATGGCGCAATTGTCGACAATGATATGGCGGAGCAAAACATCTGGGAACTCGGTTTCCCCAACGTGAGTCACCACCTCGCGCCACAACTTGTAAGTCTCAAGCACATTTGATTTGTCGACGGAATGTAAATGACCCCTTCGTTCCCGAGCAAGATTAAACGCCACCCGAGCGATGCGCTCTATCTCCGGCGTTGTATAAACCAAGGTATTCGTCCCGCGCTCAATACCCGCGGCCATTAAATCGCGCCCACGTGGCTCACCAAAATAAATGCCTCCGTTCAACTCTCTTACTACCACCAAGTCGACATTGCTGACGGCCTCTGCTTTTAACGACGTCACGTCTGATAGAGCGTCATAGGCCTGCACGGGACGTAAATTAGCGTAAACGGCCATATGCTTCCGGATAGCGAGCAAATTACCAGATATTTTGGCTTCGGCCGGAAGCGCATCAAATGCAGGCCCGCCGGTAGCACCAAACAACACTGCATGTGCTTTGAGAAGATCGGAAAAAACGTCTTCGTGAACTATAACGCCATATTTTTCGTAAGCGCCTGTACCGTACAGCTCACAGCGAATAATGAGGTGGACGTCACGGTGTTTTCGGAACCACTCCAACACTTTTACCGCCTCGGCAATGACCTCAGGGCCAATCCCTTCGCCGGGTAATACAATCACCTCCGCCGTCATCACCACCTCTCTTGACATTTACCACATTTGATACGACGAAAAACCCAGTTCGACAATTGGATCAAAAGATATCATATTTAGCCGGCAAAATTGCCGGCGCCATTCC
>PTKD01000143.1 GCA_002938115.1 Alphaproteobacteria bacterium MarineAlpha9_Bin7
TCGCAATACTAGAATATTGCGTTCGGGATTTTTTGAATCAGCAAGCGGAGCGCCGTATGGCGGTACTGCGCCCGCTCAAAGTCGTGATTGAGAATTACCCTGATGGAAAAACAGAGGATCTTGAGGCGCCCAACAACCCTGCAAAAGAAGAAGTGGGGACGCGGAAACTACCGTTTTCTCGCGAAATCTATATTGAGCGAGACGACTTCATGGAGGCACCACCAAAAAAATTCTTTCGCTTTGCGCCGGAGCGTGAAGTTCGCTTGCGATATGGCTATCTCATTACCTGCACCGATGTAAAGAAAGACCCCAATGGGGAAATTATCGAGCTTCGGGCCCAGTATGATCCGGCTACAAAGGGCGGCAATGCTCCGGACGGGAGGAAAGTAAAGGGAACGTTGCACTGGGTATCGGCGTCACATGCGATTGATGCTGAGGTACATCTCTTTGAACACCTATTCACGGAGTCGGAACCGCGTTCTGATGAAGATTTATTAAAAGGTATAAACGCCTCGTCACTTGAAATACTTCACGGCTGTAAACTGGAACCCAGTCTTGGCAACCTAGATAAAGGCCAAACAGTGCAATTCGAACGAAAGGGCTATTTCTGTACCGACACAGACTCAACTTCAGATCGAATACTTTTTAACCGAACAATTAGCCTTCGGGACAGCTGGAGTAAAACCCAAAGCAGCAAAGGTGGCTAAACAAATCCAAGCAGCGCCGATATTCAAATAAATTCGACTGAATGCAAAGAGTTGACTATGTCCGATACACTGACCCCAACCGGTTTTATTGGCTTAGGCCTGATGGGGCAACCCATGTGTCTGAGATTGTGTGAAGCGGGATACCCACTCACAGTATGGAACCGAACGCCTGATAAATTGTCAAAAACCACCGAGGCCGGCGCCCACTCTGCAAAAAGCCCGGCGGCCGTGGCGGCGGCTAGTGAAATAATTTTCCTCTGTGTGACCGATACTGAGGCTGTCGAGAAAGTTCTGTTCGGGCACCAGGGAATCACGGAGAGTGGCCCAGGGAAACTCGTAGTCGATCATTCAACCATCAGCCCCATGGCTGCCGTTGAATTTGCGGCCCGCCTCCGAGATAAATACGATATTCGTTTCATAGACGCCCCTGTCACTGGAGGCGTAGCGGGGGCGGTTAAGGGCGCCCTCACCGTCTTCGCAGGGGGTGACCCCGTGGATATCGAGGTCGCGCGCCCACTAATCTCGTGCTTGGCCGATAAATTGCTTCACATGGGCGACAATGGCACCGGACAGACTACAAAAATGTGCAATCAAGTGATGGTCATGAACACGTTCGTGACTATGGCGGAAATGCTTAAGCTGGCCGAGAACGGTGGTGTGGATGCAACCCAAATACCAAAAATTCTGGCCGACGGATTCGCAAACTCACGAGTGTTGGAATTATTCGGAGAGCGCATGGCGCGGCGAGATTCAGAAATAACGGGGCTACTGGCTGTGGCCCAAAAAGATCTTGATTTGATACAAGCGCTCGGCAAAGAAACTTCTACCGCACTGCCAATGTGTGGCACCGCCACAGAGCTAGTGCGACTCGCTATAGCCAATGGCCTTGGGAATCGTGACATCACACAATTCATCAAGATTTACGATTGAGAAAATATCAAGGTTGATAGGAGTACTGGGTGGGAACCCGTTTCCGATGGTTGCATGGGTTGCAGACATGTGCTTATTGAATTGAGGCCCTTAACAGGCAAGACGCACCAATCTGCGGGAGGCAGTATGGCGAACTTGGTAAACTTCGAGAAACACGGATCCATCGGGCTCATCACGGTCGATAATCCACCTGTCAACGCCCTATCCGTCGGCGTACCACAAGGGATAATGGATGGCGTCAAAGCCGGAGAAACCGATTCGGGAATTGCCGCGATTGTGCTTCGCGGTGCCGGGCGCGGCTTCATTGCAGGGGCAGATATAAATGAATTTTTAAATCCTCCACCGCCCGGCAGTGCGAGTTTGTTTGACGTTCTTAACTGCTTTGAAAACTGCAAAAAACCTGTAGTCGCAGCTGTTCATGGCAACGCACTTGGTGGTGGCCTAGAAACTGCTCTTGCGTGCCATTATCGGTGCGGAACGGTTGAGGCTGTTTATGGGTTTCCAGAGGTGCTTATCGGCATTCTCCCTGGAGCCCAAGGCACACAACGTCTGCCACGAATCTGTGGCGTTGAAAAAGCATTGCCATTAATGGTCAGCGGAGAGTTTGTGCCAGCCAAAAATGCCTTGGCTCTGGGTATTATCGACAAGATCATTGATGGCGAGCTTCTTGAGGGCGCTCTCGCGTTTGCCGAACAGATCGTGGCGGAACGACGCCCGCTTCGTAAAATTCGCGATGAAACGGCAGATGCACCCGCTGAGGGATTCTTCGAGGCTTTCGAAAAATCTATAACAAAACGTGCTCGCGGATATTTGGCTCCGTACAAAATTATCGAATGTGCCAGAGCAGCGGTCGCATTACCCTTCGAACAAGGCTTAGAACGGGAACGAGAACTATTCGGGGATTGCTTAAAATCAGATCAATCGAAAGGCTTGATGAACCTCTTCTTTGGTGAACGCACGTGCACCAAAATACCAGATATACCGAGGGACACACCGACTCAAAAAATCGCTAGTGCTGCAGTCTTGGGGGCTGGCACGATGGGTGGGGGAATTACGATGAATTTTGTCAACGTCGGCATTCCAGTCACAATCCTGGAAATGAGCCAGGAAGCGCTTGACCGCGGTCTCGAAATCATACGTAAAAATTACGCGAATACGGTCAAGAAAGGGCGGCTTTCCCAAGACCAAATGGACAGCTGCGTTTCTTTGATCACGCCAACATTGTCATACGATGACATTGCGAATGCCGATATTGTCGTTGAAGCCGTTTTTGAGGACATGGATATCAAGAAAGAAGTATTTCGAAAACTCGACGGTATTATGAAGCCCACTGCGATATTAGCCACCAACACGTCGACACTTAATGTAGATGAAATCGCCACCGTGACTCAGCGACCAGAAATGGTCATCGGCACTCACTTCTTCAGCCCAGCCAATGTGATGAAGCTCCTAGAAGTCGTACGAGGTGTGCGTACCAAGAAAGAAGTTATCGCCACGGTGATGCAACTTGGAAAAGCAATTAAAAAAGTTCCCGTTTTAGTTGGCGTATGCGACGGGTTTGTTGGCAACCGCATGTTGGCCCGCTATAGCAAACAGGCATATCAAATGGTGCTAGAGGGTGCGCTGCCACAAGATGTGGACAAGGCTGTATTTGATTTTGGCCTGGCGATGGGACCGTTTGCGATGGGTGATCTCGCAGGGCTGGACGTGGGCTGGCGTATTCGCAAGCGGCGCGCCGCTGAGAACGCTGAAATCGAAGATGATGCCGGTATAGACGATCAAATATGCGAAATGGGGAGATTTGGTCAGAAAACAAATGCCGGTTGGTATAAATACGAACCGGGAAGCCGAGTGCCTATTCCGGACCCTGAGATTGAGCGGCTTATCATTGAATATTGCGAGGAGCGCCAAATTCGTCGCCGCCAAATTGGACACCAAGAAATTGTGGACCGCTGTATATACGCGCTCGTGAACGAAGGCGCGAAAATTTTGGAAGAAGGTATGGCGCTCAGAGCAAGTGATATCGACGTAATTTATGCAAATGGTTATGGTTTTCCTCGTTACCGGGCGGGTCCTATGCTTTATGCTGACATGGTAGGCCTAGACAAAGTGTACGAAACTATTTGCGGCTACCATGAGCAATATGGCGATATTTGGGAGCCAGCGCCGTTGCTCCGACGCCTCGCAGAGCAAGGAAAAACATTTAGTGACCTATAGTTTGACTGCAGTTCTACATTTACGGTGAAATAGCCCTAATGAAAGTGTCAGGAGAAAGTTATGGCAGAAGCAGTTGTTGTATCCACAGCACGTACACCCATAGGTAAAGCATACCGGGGCGCGTTCAATAATACCCATGGCGCGACGATGGCGGGCCACGTGATCAAGCAGGCTGTCGAACGTGCCAAAGTTGACCCAAAGGAAGTTGAGGACGTAATTTTAGGTTGCGCCATGCCGGAGGGAGCGACAGGTGGCAACATTGCTCGCCAAGCCGCATTGAGGGGAGGCCTGCCAGTAACCACGGCCGCCGCGACGATCAATCGCTTCTGCTCGTCCGGACTACAAGCAATTAGCACAGCAGCACATCGCGTTACCGTCGATGGTGTGCCCGTTGCTTTGGCAGGAGGTCTGGAGTCGATCAGTCTGGTGCAAAATGAGAACCAAAACAGTTTTCGCAATCAAGAAGACTGGCTCAATGACAACAAACCAGAACTATATTTGCCCATGATTGACACGGCTGAAGTAGTGGGAAAACGATACAACATCAGCCGGGAAGACCAAGATGAATACGGCCTTCAGAGCCAACTCCGCACAGCAGCCGCGCAACAAGCGGGTCGTTTTGACGATGAAATTGTGCCCCTTCCGACCACAAAAATGGCATTCGATAAGAAAACCGGAGAAAGTTGGGAAGAAGAAGTCACTCTCGAGAAGGATGAAAGCAATCGTCCAAGCACCACCATGGACGGACTGGCAGGCCTAGAACCAGTTCGTGGCGAAGGGCACTGCATTACAGCTGGCAATGCTAGCCAACTTTCCGACGGTGCCTCAGCTTGCGTTGTCATGGACTCTAAACTTGCGGAAAAACGTGGACTACAACCCCTCGGGATCTATCGTGGCCTCGCCGTCGCAGGATGTGAACCCGACGAAATGGGGATCGGCCCCGCATTTGCAGTGCCGCGTTTGCTCGAACGTCATGGCCTCAAGATCAATGATATTGATCTCTGGGAGCTCAACGAGGCGTTTGCGGTCCAGGTCCTTTACTGCCGCGAAAAACTCGGCATCGACAACGATAAGTTAAACGTTAACGGCGGAGCGGTCTCGATAGGACATCCGTATGGTATGAGTGGTGCCCGAATGGTCGGACATGCGCTGATTGAAGGGAAGCGACGTGGAGCTAGATATGTAGTAGCTACCATGTGCATCGGTGGTGGCATGGGTGCCGCCGGATTATTCGAGGTTAATTAGTGCAAGGAAATATCTAGGCCTAAACAAAGGGCCCCGCCAATTTGTCGGGTCCTGT
>PTKD01000144.1 GCA_002938115.1 Alphaproteobacteria bacterium MarineAlpha9_Bin7
CGGATGGATTCTGTCATTTTAGGCAGCGCCTTGATAAAGATCAGCTTTACAGTGGTGCGTTACGTTGCGCATTTATACTATGATGGCCTCATCTATCTACTGAGCCATCAAAAATAGGCCGGATGCCGTCGCAAGCGAAACAGAATGATCCAGAAAAATGAATTCCTGCAGTCATCCAAGACATTCCACGACACCAAGTTCGCAACATTCAACTAAAACCAAGAAAATTGGCGAGAGCCACGGCACACGAATCTATCCTCTCTGGCTGCGTATTTTACCTTTGGTTGCCCTGATTGGGGTAATTGGAACAGCATTTGCCCTAGACCTGGATTCATATTTAAGCTTAGAAACGTTGCGCAAGCATGGAAACGGACTCACCACCTGGGTAGAAAATGCTGGGTTGCTGGCCTCACTTGTTTACGTAGGGGTCTACATAGGTGTTGTACTCATGTCTCTGCCAGGCCCCATATTTGTAACGCTAGCCGGAGGCTTTCTGTTTGGAGCCCTTCAAGCAACTTTTCTAACAGTGATTGGTGCAACGATCGGGGCGACAATTGTTTTTCTGATTGCAAGAAATGTGGTAGGCGAAACCCTGCGCCAACGCGCAGGCCCGATTATACACAAAATAGAAGCTGGCTTTCAGAAAAATGGCCTTAGTTATATGCTGATGCTGCGGCTGGTGCCCGTGTTCCCATTCGGTTTGGTCAATATTGCCGTGGCGGTTCTCGGTGTAAGGTTGAGCATTTTTCTTGTCACTACTGCAATTGGGATAATTCCCGCAGTTTTTGTAGTATCCTTGTCCGGCGCCGGACTAGATCTCCTACTCCAGTCGAACGAAGAATTTTCACTGGGGAACATACTGAGCCCACCTGTTATAGCAACGCTAATAGGCTTAGCGGCATTGGCATCAGTTCCCATTTTATACAAACACTTGCGCGGGCCCGGTGTTCAACGGCAGCACAAAACCCGCCGCGGTCCCCCGTCATAAGAGTTAGTAACTTTAACACATGGAATGAACAACGGCACATCGGGTCAATTTGCACTACTATGTCCAAAACTATTGTTAGCGTTCGCAATCTTTCGAAACAGTACGGTGGTGTGGTGGCCGTTGACCGTATCTCTTTCGATCTCTGTCGTGGGTCCACGGTTGGCCTACTGGGTGGCAACGGCGCAGGCAAAACCACCACTCTCGGTATGCTGCTAGGACTTTTGCTTCCCAGCTCAGGTGAAATTCGAATCTTCGGCGAAAATATGATCCGACACCGGCATCGTGCGCTGCCTTGGATGAATTTTTCCTCACCGTACGTAGATTTACCCCACCGACTGACGGTGCGGGAGAACTTGATTATCTATGGCCACCTATATGGCCTTACAGGGATCAAGTCCCGTATCACCCAACTAGCGAGTGACTTTGATCTCACGGAGTTCCTGGACCGGCCGGCTGGTAAACTTTCTGCTGGCCAGAAAACTCGCGCGACTCTAGCCAAAGCCCTGCTTAACGAACCTCGTCTTTTGTTGTTAGACGAGCCGACCGCATCAATGGATCCGGATACTGCCGATGTTATTAGAGGATATTTGGAAAACTATCAGCGCGAAACCAACGCAACAATTTTGCTGGCCTCACACAATATGTCAGAAGTGGAGCGGTTGTGCAGTGACGTACTTGTGATGAGGGCGGGAGGGCTTGTAGAGCGCGGCTCCCCATCAAACTTAATCGCCCGTTTCGGACGTCAAACTCTTGAGCAAGTATTTTTAGACATCGCCCGAGACCGGGATAAGTCTAGGGATACTGCATGAGTATACACGCGTACCAAACTTGGATCCGGATCTGGGCTATGGCCCTCCGCCATTATTATTTAATCCGCGGATCTTGGCCGCGATTGCTTGAACTAATCTATTGGCCTGCTCTACAGATGACGCTGTGGGGGTTTATCACCATATTCTTTGAAACTCATAGTTCCTGGGTTGCACAGGCGGCAGGAATTTTGATTTCTGCGGTGCTGTTATGGGACGTGATGTTTCGTGCCCAGATAAGCCTGTTCCTTAGTTTCATCGAGGAAATTTGGTCACGCAATCTAGGACATCTGTTTGTAAGCCCACTCAGACCCAGCGAATTGATTGCGGCCTTGTTGTTGGTAAGCTTGGTACGGACACTCATCGGCGTCGGAGGCGCCGCAATTCTGGCAATTATCCTTTTCGACGTCTCGGTATTCTCTCTTGGTATCGCGTTAGCTGCGTTCTTCGCAAATCTGATAGTTATGGGATGGGCACTGGGTCTAATAGTGAGCGGGCTCGTGTTGCGGTTTGGCCAAGGAGCCGAAAGCCTAGGGTGGGCAGCAATTTTTCTGGTGCAACCCATCAGCGGTGTATATTACCCGATATCGATATTGCCTGACTGGCTGCAGCCAATTGCAGCCGCCATCCCCTCAGCACATATCTTTGAGGGCCTGCGCGCCGTCCTTATCGACGAAACTTTTCGAATGGATTTGTTGTTCAATGCGATCGCGCTTAATGTTGCTTTTGTGGTAGTCAGCATTTCAATTTTCTTCATGATATTGCGATATGCACGGATCCACGGTCAACTTCTCCAATTAGGCGAATGAGCAAAAAACTTCCCGTAACTACTGGCTCTATCACTCGGTGGTGGTGGGTCCGACATGCACACGTAACAAGTAACCATGGTAGGCTTTACGGATCGTCTGACGTGCCAGCCGAAATAGATGCACCGGGGACCTTCAGAGCCCTGGCAGGTCTGCTACCAGATGACGCAATTTGCGTACATAGTTCTCTTCAACGCACAAAGCAAACCCTAGACGCGATTGTAGCGGCAGGACTATCTGCTCCAGAGCCCCTGGTCGAGGCAGGCCTTGCAGAGCAGAACTTTGGTGAATGGCAGGGTCAGCCGTACGCTGACATACCCACACTCGCAGCACCTTATCACCACCGATTCTGGTTCACTACAGTCGACCACCGGCCGCCGGGGGGAGAAAGCTATGTTGACCTGACGCGTCGCGTAACAGATGTCATAGAACGTCTAACTCGAACACACTCAGGGCAAAATATAATCGCAGTGTCCCACGGTGGACCAATCCGAGCCGCTCTTGGCTATGCTCTCGGCCTTACCCCAAGTGACTGTGTAGGATTTGAAACTGAGAATCTCTCTGTAACTCGCCTCGATCACGAACCAGGACCAGGCGCTGGACGGGAATGGCGAATTAGATATACAAATCTTGTTCCGGAATACTGCGATATTTAGTTTATGTGGTAGTTTGTGTCATGCTTGCTGCTAAGCACGCCGATGGCCCGATGGTCCCCGCTGAACCCAGCGAGGCCCCGAGGATCGTTTCTCTCGTTCCGAGCGCAACTGAAATTTTGGCTGCTCTTGGTCTCAGTCAATATGTCGTTGGGCGCTCACACGAATGTGATTACCCACCTGAATTGTATCATGTCCCGGCATGCACGGCCCCTCTACTGAAGACTGGAGATATTAGCTCCAAAATTAATGACACGATTTCGTCCCTCGTTACATCAGGGTTAAGCATTTATGATTTAGACTTGGAGCGCTTGCGTGCTCTCGATCCGTCCCACATCGTGACGCAGGATCGGTGCGACGTGTGCGCAGTTCCCCTGCAAGCAGTTGAGGTGGCGTTGTGTGACCTGGGTTTGGCGCAAACACAGGTGGTGTCGCTGAAACCGAAACGGCTGAACGACATTTGGTCAGATATCCGACGAATAGGGAGGATATTCGGGGTGCAGGGGGATTCTTTGGCGAGTAGTTTAACGAGTCGCGTGGAGCGGATATCCCAACAATTCGGGTCGAGAGAGCAGCATACGCCGAAAAGCGTATCGTGTCTGGAGTGGGCCGACCCGATTTACTGTGCGGGAGGTTGGCTTCCAGACCTTATTAGTGCGGCAGGAGGCATTGAAGTTACTGGCAAGGCCGGATGTGACGCGGTGGAAATCGAATGCTCAACCCTAGGGGATGCGGACCCCAGCGTCATTATTTTCGCGCCATGCGGTTTCAATTTAAAACGCGCATACAAGGACCTAAAACTTTTAAACTCCAGGTCAGACTGGCAAGAGTTACGAGCAGTGAAAACTGGAGAACTGTACGTAGTGGACGGTAATCAATTTTTCAGTAGACCCGGACCGCGCCTCGTTGAATCAGTGGAGATCGCGGCAGAAATTCTTCACCCAAAGATTTTCAATTTTGGCCACTACGGAAAAAATTGGTTGCGAGTTCCACAACCCGCCGTTTCCAGGGATACTACAACCACAAACCCTATGGCAGTATAATGACACGCATTTTAGCTTTCCCGACAATCATCGCGCTTACGATCATAAATCTGTGCATACCGCACGAAGTACTTGCCAATGATCCTCAGAAATTAATAGAGGACTCCGCGGCTCTGGCTAAGTCACTTTTATCCGATCCCAAATGGTCCGACTACCAATCCCACTTTAAGCGAGCCAAAGGCGTGGTGCTGGCTCCCGATGTAATTAAGGGAGGACTGATTTTTGGTGGAAGCGGTGGGCAATGTGTAATCGTAGCACGCAATGAGCAAACCGGAGAATGGTCTGCCCCTTCCTTTTGCGCCATGGGAGAAGCAACTATCGGATTACAAATCGGCATAGAAAAATTGGAGGTCATGTTGCTGATAATGAATGGCCGTGCACTCAAGCGCGTCGCTTCAGGGACTGTCACCCTCGGTGGAGAAGCTGGAATATCCGTGGGTTTCGTAGGAAGCGCAATTGAGAGTGGCACCACTCTCAATTTCGACTACGACATTGTAGGGTTCGCCCGTAGTCAAGGTCTTTACGGCGGAGTGACTCTGGAGGGTGGTTATATAGGTCCAGACTGGGCGTACAACCACGCCTATTACGGCCAGCGCGTTACGGCCCAGGAAATATTGTTCGAAAACAAGGTCAACAGAGTTCAGGCTGACGTGCTTCGTGCGGCCCTGCGCGTTGCCCAATAAATGCCATCAAATGAGGACGATACTTACAGCAATCACAGCAGCAACACCCAAACAGGCAGAAAAAAATAGCTGGCCCGCCGCGAGGACATCGGCGGGCCCGGCTCGGGCCCTGCCATCGCCTACCCAGGGACGCCGGGTTACCCCGGAGGCGTAATGCCGTGGGCCCTGCAAG
>PTKD01000145.1 GCA_002938115.1 Alphaproteobacteria bacterium MarineAlpha9_Bin7
ACAAGCAAGGTCAGCGTTCTAAAGGGTCTTCCAATCCTGTTGTGATGCCGTTGCAAATGGGTTTGTCTCGTTTTGTATGCAAGAAGCCATGGAAAGATCTACGCTATGAACAACCCAAATGCACTACTTTACAAGTCGCTAATCATTAATTCTTTTGCGGGTCTTCTTGTTTACATTTCCTGGCTCCAGGGTTGGCTTCTTCTGGTTTTTAAAAGTGACGCCAGTTATCTTAGTCTCGTGATGGCGGCGTTGTTTGTGATTTTCTGGATTATTAGTGCCTATCACATCGTTGTTATCAACCGCGAAATTGTTCGCTTTGAAACACGGCAGCCAGAGGGCATCGCTTCCGAATACTTTAATAAGCTTCGGGCCAAGAGCATCAAGTTGCATGGTAGGCCGGTTGATCAGTTTATGCTGGCGAGCGCGTTGAGGGTTCGTCTGATGATGCCAATCCAGATTCTTCATTACGTAGCGAATATGTTGATCCTTCTTGGTCTTATCGGCACGGTGATAGGTTTTGTGATCGCGGTAGCCGGGCTGGGAGATAGTCTTGCTGGCGGTGAAAATTTACAAAGAGTCCAAGGTGTGCTCGGTCAAATCGTCACCGGCATGGGCGTGGCGTTGTTCACGACCTTAGTGGGAGCGATTTTGGGAGGTCTGTGGCTGCAGCTACATTATCAAATTCTGGAAAGAGCCATTGCCGGCCTTGTAGTTGATGTTGTTGAACATGCCGACATAGAAATTATTCCGGAGTTGGCCAATGTTGGCGGCACAAACCCGCAATAAGCACAATTGTAAAGGTCGCTAGACGTGGCAATCGTAGGTTGGAGAGTCCGAAGACTGGCGACGGTAGGATGTTAGGCAGGATGCAATCTTATGTCTCCTTTTGAGTTTTTTGGCGAGGAGCGAGATCCTGCGGGCATAGCATTTCGCGATGTGTTGTTTCTGATGGTTTTCAGCCTTATTGTTGTCATCTTTTTGCTCACATTTCTAATTAATCCAATTAACAATCCCGAGGAAGTCCCTCTCCGTACTGAGATTTTGATAGAAGCTACTTGGCCGTCGGGTACTGCGTACGATCTTGATTTGTGGGGCATGGGACCTGACGGGCAGCCAGTGGGCTGGGGCATCTTTGCGGCGGGTCCATCGCTAAACTTGGAACGAGACGATCGCGGCAAAATTAACGACGCGTCTCAGCTAAACTATGAATGGATGTCTATTCGTAATCTTGATCCCGGAGAGTATACGATCAACATACATCTCTACAGCGAGTTCAAAGAACCTCTTCCGGTGCCAGTACAGATAAGGGTTACCGGTAAAGGTGACATTGGCGAAATATATTCTGGCGAGATCCTCCTTAAGCGCCGAAAGGAGGAAGTTACAGTGGTACGGTTTTCACTCGATCGTGATGGTGACTTAATCCCAGAAAGTATTCATAGTCTAAAGAAGGGGATCCTCGCGCACCGTTAGGATTGCTGATGTCGGAACTTCTGAATTACCTCATTTTCTATGCTCTCTTCGCAGCGACAATCGGCTTTCTATTCGCGATGCTGTTCATAGGTGAGTTGCGGCGCTGGTGGATGCGTACTGCTACGGTTGGCGCTGGCCTTATAGCGCTTCTTATGCCACTTTTTGTAACCGCCAAAATACTGGGATACCCTGACCCCTGGCCGCCGGAGGGTCGTTATGAAGTGTTGGGTTGGCAAATCGCGGAGGTGGATCAAGCGTTTTTTGTCCTAGTCAAAAAGCCAGGCGATGACGTGCCGCACCATTACAAATTACCATTTAGACTTGACACTGCCTTAAAACTTCAGGAGGCAGAGCAACTTGGCAGCATTTTTCGCAATATTTCGTTGGTTGTCACGCGGGGACTCAGCGACGATTTGCCAGGCGCAGTGTTCACATTCGAGAAGGTGTTTCCCGATGAATAACGGTGCACCATTGTTAGTGCGCAAAGCGTGGCATCAACACCGACCTATCACTTGTTGGCCAAAGTCGAGGGTTAATTATCAAATAGTCGTGTCGGGAGCCATCAGAACGTGACCTATATGTGGTTTTTAGCAGCCCACGTTGGATGCGTATTGATTGTTCTCGCCGCTGTTTTGTTAAAGTGGAAGAGGCTCAAGCCAATCGCCGTAATCTCCGGATCGGTGGCCCTGTGGATGCCTCTCATGGCCCATCTGACCACCCTCGGGGCGCCAAGTCCCTATCTTCCGGCCACCGAGGTTCGCGTGATCACGTCGGACTTAGATGAAACCCGTAACATCCTGTACCTCTTCGTTGATCTGTTGGGCAAGGATTTTACTCCCCGCGTCTATCAAATTCCATTTGATCCAAGCAAGTTCGGTGGGCTTGTGGGCAACCCGGCATATCTCGTCGACCAGGTGCTGCAATTTCAAGCTGGGATCGGGGGCACGTACGAGGCAGTTTATATTGATTACGTGCCACCTGACCTGCTTAAAGATAATATGATGAGAGGGTGGCAAGCACCTCGTGCGGATGACTGACCCATTGGCAGATGTTCAAAACGTCTCGCTACGTTCTCAAAATGGCGAGACAAAAGTTCACCAACAAGTCTTCTCAGGCCGACCAACCGGCTTCGCACAGAGGCTGCCGTTCGAAGGGAGGAGTTCTTGTTTTCAAGTACAACCTTTTGTTAAGAACTTGGATGATGCGGTGGCCCGGTCACTGTTAATTCAAGAGCCTTCCGGCCTCTCTCGGAATGAGTGAGTTATGAAGTGAGTGAACTACTTGCCAAGCCATCTCTCCGTTTGTGCTGCAGTATCAGGGGCGGGCAACGTTGATCGTCATAATACTCGACCTGACAGTCGAGGCATTGCAGGCACTCATTCATGTTGATGACGCCGCTTGGGGCGATTGCTCCAATCGGGCATGAATGCTCGCAAAGATGACACGGGCTGCCACATTCCGGGCGGCGCCTCAGCCTGTCAAAAAGGTGGTACCGTCCGGCGAGCGCAAGCACTGCACCGAGTGGGCAAAGATATCGGCAGTAGAAGCGTTCAATGAACAGGCCCAGGCCGAGCAACAACGAGGCGTACAGGACATAAGGCCACGCACGTTCAAAGTGCAGGCTGATTGCGGTTTTGAACGGTTCTATTTCGGCCGCTTTTGAGGCCCAGATCGGTGAGTGCAGGGCCAACCCAATAATGCCGACAGCAACGACGTATTTAATCACCCATGTCTGTTTCTGGAGTGAATGGCGCACCGAGATCTGCGGCAGGCGAGCCAGAGCCCCCAGTTTCGCAAGCAGTTCCTGTAAGGCGCCGAACGGACACAGCCACCCGCAAAACAGCCCGCGTCCCCATAAAACCAAAGTCATGAGGACGTAGCCTGTTAGAATCACTAATAAAGGATCAAACAGCACTACGTGCCAATCCGCTCCACGGATTGCCAACGTGATATAATTAATGACGCTGAGGATAGTTAGTTGTGCTCCCGCGATCCAGCCCAACCAAACGAAAGTTACCGTGAGCAACCCCATACGCACAGTCAAATGTATCCGTCGCGAGCGAGCAAGCGCGGGTTGGAATAACATTGTGGCAGTGGTGGCTAAAAGCAGCGCTACGAGCCCTAGAATTGACCATTGTTTGTCAATCCAAGTACGCTGCCAGTCACTAAGGGTACTTTCACGCCAGTTACCGAAACCGATGTAACTCGGCTCCTTGAAACCCGCATTTTCGAGTTCCATCGCCCCCCCGATGACATATTGTGGGGGTATTCGGTATGGCAGTGAAAAATTAGCGGAATTCTCTGGTTCTTCGTAACTGTCGTCTGCGATGATGCGAAGTTCTACGGACCATTCTTGAAGTGGATCGAACCCACTTTCGGCAGGAATTCTAAACCATCCTGCTTGATGCAAAGAAGGTGCGCCGTCGATCGCGAGTCGATACACAGCGTAGAAATGTTTGGATTTCAGCGAAATCACGGTGTTGTTCTGCACTATATGGACGCGGTCAAACACATCAACCTGCCAGGGGTTGGGCGGCAACCAACTATATTTCCCAGAGGATGCAATCATCAGTTGGTGTTCACCAGACTCGATATCGCGTGAGATTTGGCGAAAAACTTTGTAACCGAATAGATTGCGCCCGATTGATGGAGGTGTAACGAGTGCTGTGTGAAGTGTAATAAAGGGCGTATCGTCAGGGGCAACGTTTTGCTCAAGGACTGACGCCACTACACCATGTTTGGACAACTCCCCTTGCACTGCTCTGCTACTGAGAGACATGCTTTGTATTGCTCCTTCGGCAACCAACTCAGGCCAGGTGTGCTCAGAAAAGCTATAGCGATCAAGCCATAGACCGCTCTGATCGGCGGAAATGAGACCCTTGAGTTCACCGACTGTAATTGCCGCTGCCGTTGTAGCCCTTCGCATAGCTTCTGCACTTACGGTCGCGCGCGAGACACCGTCGTAGTTCGTGGGGCGAAACCGATGCGCAGTTTTGAGGTTGATACCGTGCAGTTGCGATAGGAAGCGATCAAGGTGTTCGTCTGAAAGTTTATGTCGCCCGATTAGTGGCTCATGATGCTCAAGCGTTCGATGGCCGCGTATGACGCCGTTAACGTCTAGTGCAACGACGATGTCAAAAGAATGACCAGCATAGCCTGTTGGATGAACCGTCTCGTGAGTGGAAAAAAGATAACCTATTGCTTTCCCTTCCTGGGTGACGGTTGCGACCGGCGGGTTTCCTTCTATCTTGGGCACGCTATCGGAGTTCGGGAATAGGTCAGAAATAATCGATGTGGTGAGACGGCTGGCGAAAGGCTCGTCCATGTGGCTTGCCTCGCGCTTTTCTGGCGAGGGGTTGCTCGCCGCTCCTGGACCGATCGTGGTATCGGCATGCACGATGGAGCTTGTGTACACCAAAAAAACTGCAACGAATAACGCGCTTCTCGCTAGTGCATTGTTTGCACAGCCCAATCGTGGACTCTTATTGGAGTGGCCTGAAATACACAAAATGGAACGCATTATTAGGGCAATACCATGGAATCTTATTCCATTATTTCTTGAAACAACTAGGTATA
>PTKD01000146.1 GCA_002938115.1 Alphaproteobacteria bacterium MarineAlpha9_Bin7
TTTAAATTACCCTCCGACGGTGGGGACGAAATCAGCTTGAAATCATTAATGGGCAGGAAAGTAGTACTCTATTTTTATCCTAAAGATGATACCAGTGGTTGTACTAGGGAAGCTATCGAGTTTACTAATTTGTTGGGGAAGTTTAGCAGAGCAGGCGCCGTGATACTGGGTGTGTCCAAGGATAATGTTGTGGCTCACGATAAATTCATAAAAAAGCATAAGCTTAAGGTGCGTCTTCTATCAGACGCTGATGGTTCGCTGTGCCAGAAATATTCTGTTTGGGTAGAAAAAAATATGTACGGCCGAAAATATATGGGAATCGAGCGATCAACCTTTTTGATTGATGGGAAGGGCGTCATTAAGCAAATTTGGCGCAAGGTAAAGGTCGCAGATCACGCAGAAGCTGTGCTTGAGGGAGTAAGGCAGATATAAAGTAGGCGCGCGAGAAACAAAAATATAAGGGACGTATCTTGTTTCTTGGCTTGTTAGCTTTCCTTGGGTTTTGGCGGTAGTGCAAGACGCAGGTGAAGGTCCTTGAGTTGTTGAGCACCTACCGTATTTGGTGCCTCCATCATTAGGTCTTGGGCCTGCTGGTTCATTGGGAAAAGAGTAATTTCACGAATATTCGGTTCGTTAGCGATCAGCATTACGATTCGATCGATACCTGGTGCTAGGCCGCCATGAGGCGGAGCACCGAACCGGAAGGCGCGCAACATCCCTCCAAATTTTTCCTCCACGGTATCGGCACTATATCCGGCAATTGAAAACGCTTTCAGCATAACGTCTGCTCGATGATTGCGAATTGCGCCAGAGGACAACTCTACGCCATTGCATATTATGTCGTATTGGTAGGCTAACAGGTCAGTTGGGTCAGAGGTTTCTAATTTCTGCAAACCACCCTGAGGCATAGAAAATGGATTGTGACTAAATTCTATTCTGCCAGTCTCTTCATTTCGTTCATACATCGGGAAATCAACAGTCCAGCATAGACGGTAAGAGTTTTTTTCCAGTAGATCCAACTCAGCGCCGAGGCGTGTTCGAACGAGTCCCGAAAATACAGAGGCGTTATTGGGTTGATCACACACGAAAAAGATAGAATCTCCCGAGCCAACACCGGCCAATTCCTTGATCCGGTTTTGAGCTGCTTCTGGGATATATTTTGCTATGGGCCCCTTCCCAATCCCGGCCTCATCAAATGTAATATAGCCGAGTCCCGGTGCGCCTTCATCACGTGCCCAATCGTTGAGTTTATCAAAAAAACTGCGTGGACGCTTGGCGGTGGCGGGTCCGGGAATCGCTCGTACGACTGCTCCGGATGTAATTGCTTTGCGGAAGGCGTTAAATGTCACTCCTTCCATGGTAAAGCATTCGGTAAGGTCAGTTATTATGAGTGGATTGCGAAGATCGGGCTTGTCCGTTCCGTAGCGTAGCATCGCTTCACGGAATGGAATTCGTGGGAAGGGTGGTGAGGTCACTTTCCATTCAGTAAATTCCTCGAAAACGCCGTGCAATACTGGCTCGATGGCACCAAATACATCTTCTTGGGTCACAAATGCCATTTCCATGTCCAACTGGTAGAACTCGCCCGGGCTTCGGTCTGCTCGGGCATCTTCATCGCGGAAGCACGGTGCTATTTGGAAATAACGGTCAAAACCAGAAACCATAATTAGCTGTTTGAACTGTTGTGGTGCTTGGGGTAGTGCATAAAACTGACCTGGGTGCAGTCGGCTTGGGACCAGGTAGTCCCTGGCGCCTTCGGGGCTTGAGGACGTAAGGATAGGTGTTTGAAATTCCATGAAGCCCTGATCCGTCATTCGTTTTCGAATGCTAGTTATTATCGCTCCGCGCAGCTTGATATTTTTCTGCATTTGTTCGCGACGCAGATCCAAAAATCTGTACCGTAGGCGTATGTCCTCGCCTGGCGGTTGGCCGCCGGCCACCTGCATCGGTAGTGTTTCGGCCATGGACTCCACTGTAAACGACTTAATCGTTACCTCGACTTGGCCTGTAGAAAGTTTTAGATTCACAGTATCATCTGAACGGGCCACAGTTTCACCGGTAACCGTGACTACGCTTTCCGGGCGAATTTCCTCGACTTCGTGAAACTTGGGAGAGTCAGTTTCTATGACACATTGCGTTATCCCATACTGGTCACGCAAATCAATGAACAATAAATTCCCGTGGTCACGTTTTCGGTGGACCCAGCCAGAAAGTCTGACGTTTTGACCGATGTGGTCGCGGCGTAGCTCGCCGCACGTATGTGTTCTATAGGGATGCATGGGTGGCTATACCGGCTTGTCGCAGTAAGCAAACCACAACAAAACAGAAGTAGTTGGTACACTGGCAGAAACAGGCGTAGACAGATAATTGAGGCAGGCCAGCACTCGGGGAAGGACGTTTTCCGGTGTACACGAACGGCAGTTCCATTCCGTTGACTTATTCATAGCCTAAACCAGGTTAAAAAAAAGGCGTTGTTGCCGTTTATATTCTTGGCGTAACCGCAGACTCTTTTCGTATCGGGCGCCGAAAGTAAGCACGTCGAAGTTGAAAGGCAGCTTGCACACGACTAAAGAAATTTTCCCAACGTATGTGTTGTCCATCACCTCAAAAATGGATTTCGAGGTCAATATACATCGGCTGAAAAGAAGAGTAAGCAAATTTCAAAGGCGCCCCTTCAAAGAATTGGGAGGTTTTGCCTCAGAAAACTGAACGGGCACCACCCGATTTCGCAGTCAATCGGATATGAAATGCCATCACTTTCGTCAGGAACAACCACTGGTGGCGCCACAAGTCTCGCATTTAAGGCAAGTCCCATTCCGCACCAATGTAAAGTTACCGCACTCCGAGCATGAGTCACCTTCGTACCCCTTTATGCGAGCCTCCCTAACCTTTGCTGTATTTCCATCGAGTTTGTTTGTGAATTTGATGCCAATAGAAACCGCACCCTGCGCAGCTCCTGCGGATGCAGGTAGCGCCATACTGGAGTCAACTGCTGACCGATCCTCAAGGATTGCATCTTTTAACCTTGTCGGCGAAGTAACGCCGCCATCAAGCACCCGCAGTCGCCCCCGGACATAGCCGGGGCTGACCAGCGTGGTAAGGTCCGTGGCCCCCGTTCCTGAACGGCTTTTCTGCCCATCGTTAATTTTTTTGTAGGATTCACCGCGGCCCACGCTGTCTGGGAGAAGGTCGTCGTCTTCAATGTGTGCCAGATCAGCACGGTCCAAATAGGATATGGCCAGCTCCCGAAAGACATAGTCCAAGATTGAGGTTGCCAGCCGAATGGAGTCATTTCCGCTTACAATTCCGCTGGGCTCGAATCGTGTAAAGGTGAATGCGTCTACGTATTCATCCAACGGTACCCCGTACTGAAGACCAATAGAGATAGCGATAGCAAAATTATTCATCAAACTGCGGAAGGCTGCACCTTCCTTGTGCATATCGATGAAAATCTCCCCGATCTGCCCGTTTTCGTATTCCCCGGTGCGCAAATAAACCTTGTGGCCCCCGACCATCGCCTTTTGCGTATAACCTTTACGACGATGTGGAAGTCGTTCCCGTGCCCTGCGTTCCGCTTGAATCACATGTTCGACTATACGTTCTGGGACTGCATTTTCACCTTGTTCATAGTCCGAGGTAATATTTTCGTCCCCGGTTTCATCCGTTTCCTCGCGACTTAGGGTGCTAAGTGGCTGACTCAATTTGGAGCCGTCTCGGTAAAGAGCATTGGCTTTGACGCCAAGTTTCCAGGACAAAAAGTAGGCGTCAGCACAGTCGTCAACTGTGGCCCGATTGGGCATGTTGATTGTTTTAGAAATTGCACCAGAAACAAAACTTTGCGCCCCTGCCATCATGTGAATATGGCTTTTCCAGGATAGTGCCCGTTTTCCAGTGCGTCCGCACGGGTTGGCGCAGTCAAATACCGATAGATGCTCGTGCTTCAAGTGCGGCGCACCTTCCACGGTCATGGTTCCACAGCAGTATCTGTTTGCAGCTTCAATTTGCTCTGTGTCGAATCCAAGCCAAGACAGCATATTGAAGTCGGGGTCATTAAGTTCTGCATCGGTGATGCCAAGAGTTTCGAGACAAAATGCCTCCCCTAGTGTCCATTTATTAAATACGAAACGAATATCGAATGCGTCGGAAAGAGCATTTTCCAGTCTATCAATTGTCGAGGTATCAAAGCCTTTTTCTCTTAAAGTATCGTGATTAATGTCGGGTGCTCTAGCGAGGGTACAAAAGCCAACCGCGTAACTGACGATCTCCTCAATCTCAGTTTCCTCATATCCCAAAGAGAGAAGCGCTTGCGGAACGATCCGGTTTATGATCTTAAAATAGCCGCCCCCTGCTAATTTTTTGAATTTCACCAAAGCAAAGTCGGGCTCAATCCCCGTGGTATCACAGTCCATGATAAGGCCGATAGTACCAGTAGGTGCTACCACAGTTGCCTGTGCGTTACGAAAACCATTCTTTTTTCCGAGTTTTACGGTCTCGTCCCATACTGTTTGTGCCGCTTTGATTAATGCTGGATCCGGGCAGTTATCTGCATCGAGAGGCATCGGAAGGATGGATAGCTTTTCGTAGCCCTCAACCAAACCATGCGCGGCTCGCTGGTGATTTCGCATCACCCGGTGCATTTCGTCAGTGTTTTCAGGAAAGCCCGGAAACACACCCAGTTCGCCAGCCATTTCTGCGGAAGTGTGGTAGGAAGTGCCGGTCATAATAGCGGTTAGTGCGCTCGCCAATGCTCTGCCCTTGGCGCTGTCGTACGGCGTGCCACGTGCCATCAATAGGCCGCCTAAATTTGCGTATCCCAGGCCAAGAGTTCGATATTGGAAGGAACGCCGAGCAATTTCCCGAGATGGGAACTGAGCCATCAATACAGAAATTTCTAGCACGATTGTCCAGAGTCGAACCGCATGTTGGTACGAAGCAATATTGAATTGTCCATCTTCATCAAGAAATGCCAGCAAATTGAGCGAAGCTAAATTGCAGGCAGTATCGTCTAAAAACATGTACTCTGAGCAAGGATTA
>PTKD01000147.1 GCA_002938115.1 Alphaproteobacteria bacterium MarineAlpha9_Bin7
CATTAATATAAACATACTCAAGGCTATCGTGATTATTCTGGGACTATTGATTGTCGCTGGAGTAACGATCATTGGGATCACTATAACGACACGCTTGAAGGACGTGTCCCAGAACGATATTGCAGTGGATATGCCTGACGTAATACAGGCTTATGCACCAAAGGGTAGTCAAATTCGCGCAGTAGATATTGATGACGGTTTTCTGTTCGTATCGCTTGCAGCTCCAGAAGGAGACATTGTAATAATTGTTGAATTAAAAAGTGGCAAGGTGTTAGGGCGCCTAAACATTCTCGACGAGCCATGATCCTACTAACAAAACACCAAATGAACAAAATCCTTTCGCATTCGGAAGGCGCTTACCCCGAAGAATGTTGCGGTTTACTTGTAGGGGAGCGTCGCTCTGGCGACATCTACGTGTATGAGGTGCACGAGAGTACTAACATTGCTGATACGCCTGTCGATCGATTTGAAATTGATCCTCAGCTTCGATTTGATCTTGAACGTCGTATGCGACGGGAGAATCTTGATCTAGTCGGAGTTTATCATTCTCATCCTGATGGCCCAGCGTTGCCATCGCAAACTGATATTGAACGGGCTTGGGAAAGTAATTTGGTGTGGCTTATTACCGCCGTGAAGGGAGGGAATGCTGTTGACCTTACCGCGCATATTCTGATCGGGTCTGAGTTGCGTTTCGAGGAGACCTCTTTAGAGATCATCGCCAGCGACTGTGATATCAGTATCTCCGACGGGTTGGACTTTGGACATGATTAATTTTCGTAGTGACAACGAGGCGCCGGTTGCTTCAGAAATAATGAAAGCTATCGCCGGCGCAAATTGTGGCACGGCATATTCGTACGGTGGGGATTTAATTACAGGTGACATTTCCGCAAAATTCTCGGACCTTTTCGAACACGACGTTGAGGTATTTCCGGTTACGACCGGGACGGCTGCGAATGCGCTCGCTTTGGGCCATGTGACGCCCCCCTACGGCGTAATTTATTGTACGGAGCAGGCGCACGTTTTGGTGGATGAATGTGGCGCCGCCGGATTTTACGCTGGCGGAGCCATGATGCGGCCATTGCGAGGTGCCGATGGAAAAATGGAGGCGCCCGTGCTCGCAAGTGTGCTTGCCAGTCACGGATCGCACGGTGACCATGAAGCCTGGCCATCGGCCTTAACAGTTGCCCAAGCAACGGAGTGTGGAACGTTATATAAGCCCGAAGAGATTTCTGCTCTGGCGGAGATCGCCAAACGACATGACTTGGTGTTTCACATGGATGGTGCTCGGTTTGCCAATGCGGTTTCGGCCCTTGGTTGTGCGCCGGCCGATATTACATGGCGGGCTGGCGTTGACATTCTTTCTTTTGGTGCAACGAAAAACGGCGCGTTAGCGGCAGAAGCGGTGGTTATTTTTAAACCTGAGCTGGCGGTTGAATTCGGGCGGCAACGAATGCGTGGTGGGCATCTTGTGAGCAAAATGCGGTATCTATCTGCTCAACTTTTAAGCTACATCGAAGACGATCTGTGGCTCAGTCTCGCTAACCGAGCGAACAGGGCCGCTAGTCAGATTGCTGAGGGCCTCTCCGGATTAACATCGGTAGAGATATACTATCCAGTAGAGGCGAACGCTCTGTTTGTCCGCCTTCCCGAGTACATCATCAAGGGATTAAGTAAGGATGGATTTCTATTTCATGAGTGGCCAACGCATCCAGGAATGGTGAGGCTTATGTGTTCTTATGAGCTCTCTCACGACGATGTAACTCTCTTCCTTGAAGCAGTGCGTCGGCACGCATCCAATCCCGTGTAGTTTGGGTCGCGTTTAGCAGGGATGGGAAAAGGAAAAGTTAAAGATCTAAATAATGTTTACTTTCCTCTCTTAATGTCTGAGATATAAGGCAAGGGCATAAATGTGTTGATAGCTGGATGTACCGCACTTAAAAATAGCTTTATGTCCCCATCGTCTAGTGGTCCAGGACATCGGCCTCTCACGCCGAAAACGGGGGTTCGAGTCCCCCTGGGGACGCCAGAGGTATTTTCTATACAGCTCAGCATAATGATAAATCTCGTTTAACTTTTTTCGGCGTCCCAGGTTTGCTATTCAGATCTAGCGTTCTTTATGCTGGAGACAGCCTTTTTAGTCACCATACACAGCCACTCTATACTTATCAAAACTATCGAAAGTGGAGTTAAGATATAGTTCGTTTTATGATCGTTTTGTCCCTCCCAAACAACCATTACACTCGTTCTATGAGAACTCTGATATTATTTTGACGATACTGCCAAGTCGATGCCAAAGAAATCTTTAAAGCGAGCGTTATAGGTCTCGTCGTCGAGTGTGGTCATAGCGATATAGTCCTCGTCTTGAATGTTGGGCCGCTGTTCTACGAGCGAGGCGCCATGTCCATGCAGCCAACGCAATTGTGGTTGCTCGCTGGTTAAAGCTTGCAGCATGATCTCCGCTACCTCTTCGGGGGGCGTTGCTTGCGGAATTGAAGCACGATAGAAACGGCCACCTTGGCGCATGGCTTGGCGGTAGGGAGATTTTTTGTCGTAGTGAATCGGAGTTTTCTCAAAAATTGGAGTCGCAATCACACCTGGTTCAATAATGATGACCCGGAGTCCCATCGGTGCGACCTCAAGCGCCAATGATTCGCTGAAGGCTTCGATGGCGAATTTGGACGCACAGTACGCAGCCTGGTTGACGACCGCAACACGGCCCAAAATGGATGATACATTGACAATAGAGCCTCGGCCTTGCGCGCGCATACCCGGCAGAACCGCTTGTGTAAGGTGTACCGGTCCCCAGTAGTTGGTTTCAAACAACAGTCGATGCTCATCCTCCGGATAAATTTCCATTGGGCAGGCATTTGATAGACCAGCGTTGTTAATCAGGATGTCGATATGTCCATCAGAATCAAGAATGTCAGTGACAACTTCGTCGATCGAAGAACGATCTGTTACGTCGAGTCTATGAATGACGATGGGTACTTTTTCGGTTTCTATAATTTCCTGTAGAGGCCCTTTTGTTGTTAGATCACGCATGGTGGCATGTATACGAAAGCCATTCCGAGCCAAGTGGATTGCGGCGGCATAGCCAATTCCTGTGCTGGTTCCAGTAATTAGGCAGTTATCCATTGTATCCATCATCGGTTTATTGGCAGGCATTACTTCTGCCAAGTTCTGGGGCTTTAGACGTGTGACGTATGCTCATTTATCACGACCTTGTCCATACAATGTCAAAGCAGAGAAGTCCCTAGGGAAATGAATGCGGCAATATCACGATATACCCTCGCAAGTTGGATTTGTCAGCATGTCAGGACGCGTCACGCCACAAGAAGCACCCGGCCTACCAGTCCTCTATATCCGGCCTCAACTCTACGAGAAACGACCAAGCGGACCGATCTTGATGAGCAACGTGGTAGGCTTCTTCAGCGATTGCAGAAGGCTTGCAGAAAAACTCGTCTGGCCTATCTGCAGCGAATAAAGGACGTGTCCGTGGAGTGTCGATAGAAGCATCGATCAACAAATAAGCGACATGGACACCCTTGGGCCCAAGGTCACGCGCCATGGCCTCTGCCAGAATTCGTTGTGCGGCTTTGGTTGGAGCGAAATATGCGAAGTTGGCTTTGCCGCGAAGGGAAGACGTATTGCCCGTGACGATGATCGCGCCTTCACCCTCTTCAATCATGGCCGGTGCCGTCGCGCGAGCAAGGTATAACAGCGATGTGGTATTTACTCGAAAGTTGCGCTCCAGTCTGGTGGGGTCGCTTTCTAAGAACTTACTTGCACCGCCACCATCCATGTTCCCGGATACCGCATTGTGAATCACCACGGACGGCGGGCCCATTTCTGCGGTGACACGGTCCGCCGTTTCAACCAATTGATCGAGGTTAGAAACGTCACAGACATAGCCGCGGGTGCCTTTGATTGTAGTCTCTAGGGTGGTGAGACGATCTTTATCACGAGCTAGCATGGCAACCGTGTAGCCGCCAAGAGCAAACCTTTGCGCACATTCCGTACCAGTCCCTGGACCGACACCCGCTATCAGACAGACGCGCTCCTTCATCTCATTCCCCTTTCACGTTTGTTGTCGATTTCGACTAACGGGAAAAAGTAAGCATGGGATTGGATCCCACGGTTGTGATTGATCTCACTTAAGTCGAAAGGATTCAAGTTTCTCCCAGTCAAAATTCATACCGTGGCCCGACCGATCAGGTGCGGTAGCAAACCCATCACGAATTTCGAGAGAATGTTCAATATAGGGGCCAAGACCAAAGCCATGCACTTCCAGATACGCATTGTTTGGGGTGGCGGCGAGCAAGTGTATATGAATGTCGTGCGCTCCATGGGATGTGACAGGCAGTCCGTGTGCGTCTGCAAGATGTGCTACCTTCATCCAAGGGGTGATGCCGCCGCAAGTGGTCAAATCTGGCTCCGGAAAATCCACACCCCCAGCTGCAATAAGTGCAGCGAACTCAGCCACGGTGTGCAAGTTTTCACCGGCGGCAATTGGGATCCCACCGTTTGCTCGTAAATGTGCATATCCCGCAAAATTATCGGGTCCAATGGGTTCCTCCACCCAGACCAAGTCAAATTCTCGAAGCGCCCTGAGCGCACGAAGTGCTTGGTCTGGTCGCCAAGCTTCGTTGGCGTCCGCCATTAGTTCAATATCGGGACCCAAATGCCTGCGCATCGCGGCAACACGCTTGATATCCTCCTGCAGAGTGGATTTCCCGAGGCGCATTTTGATGGAGCGAAAGCCTGCATCTAAACTTTTACTCGCGCTCGTCAGCAATTTATCGACTGGAAAGTTGAGATCAATATTCCCAGCGTAAGCCCGAACAGTCGGGTTGTAGCCTCCCAACAAGCGCCATAATGGCTCTCCTAATACGTTTCCGCGCATGTCCCAAAGCGCTGTATCCACTGCGGCTATGGCAAAACTCAGGGGAGCCCCGCGGCCGGCATAATGGTGAGTCTTCCAAATTTTGG
>PTKD01000148.1 GCA_002938115.1 Alphaproteobacteria bacterium MarineAlpha9_Bin7
CCGCCGCCACCAGAACCTTCGACCATACGAATCAACGGCAATCGAAGCGCATTTGCCATTTCTTCGCACCTGTTGTGCTTCTCGCGGATTGTGGCATCCACGGAGACCCCTCGGACCGTAAAGACATCGCCACCAATGACAACAGGACGATCGTTTACCATGGCTTTCCCAAATATGAAATTCGAGGGCGTCAATTTTGCCAGCTCATTGTTTGCGTCATACTCGGCCATTCCTGCAATTTTACCACTTTCATGGAAGGTGCCTTCATCAGCCATAAGTATCACGCGTTCCCTAACGGTATACCGACCGCCATCCCGTTGGCGTTTTACTTTGTCGGCTCCACCAAGTTCATCCGCGAAAGATTCGCGGCGACGTAATTCATCGAGTTCTTTTTGCCAGGACATCAAATAATCTTTGCAGTTGTTCGGTATTATTGTCGCAACCGACGGGACTCGAATCTACGATCTCTTCCCTCGGCAGGCAAAGATCTTAGCTCGTGGAGGCTGCAAGAAATCCTATTTATGTGTCTTGTTTTAGCATCTTGCAACTCTCTTGTGGGTGTGAAGCATGCTTTTATTATCTTGCAGCAACCCCAAACCGGTGCCCAGTCAGCGCGCACCAAATAGAACAAACAATACCTATACCGCAATAAATGAAAGGCATTCGGATTGCGCAAACAAGTCGTTAAGTGCGAAAAAAAGACACAGCGCGACCGCGAATACCAAAAGCAACGAGTAGCATCTAAAACGAAAAATGCATTTTTTGCTGATCGGGCAGTATGTAGATTCGGATCGTTTGTTACCTAACGGTAAATTTAGCTACCGCTGATTCGTTCAACTGGATTCCTAGACCGGGGCGGTCGGACAGGACCATTTCCCCGGATTTAGGAACAACCGCGTCCCCGTATAGTTCGGAAACATCGTCCAGTGATCCCGAAAATTCTGTGGAAAACTCGTGAGGGCGAGTACCGTTTTGGACGGTGGCGAATGTGTGAAGGGATGCTATGGAATTTATCCCAGCTTGGGGACTGTGTGGCATCACTGGCTTGTTCAGGGTCACGGCCATCTCATACACACGTATGATTTCGGAGGGGCCTCCAACATTCAGTATGTCGGGTTGAAGAATATCCGGGTTGCCGAGCATGACCAGGTGGTGGAACCACCAGCGGTAGGCGTCCTGTTCCCCAGCTGAAACAGCAACGTCGAGGGCATCGGCGACTTGCTTCAGTCCCGGCAGGTCGTAGTGCGGGATTGGTTCCTCGAAGTGATCGATCCCAAGTTCCTCGAACTTGCGACCTTGCTGAATGGCTGTGCTCACCGAATAACCGTTATTGGCGTCAAACCCCAGGTAGTTGCCGTCAGATAAAAACTCTCGGACTAGCTTGAACATCGCGAAGTCTTTCGCAGGGTCCGCGTCCTGTCGCCATCCCCTCCAGTCCATGCGGATTTTAAAGGCTCGGAACCCCAGTTCCCAACCGGTCTCAACGAGTTTAAGCATTTCTTGTGGTTGCATACGCCAGCCTGACCCGACACTCCAGTACAACGGGATAGTTTTTCGTGCTGCACCGCCCATGAGTGTATACACCGGCTGCCCTGTTTCTTTGCCCAGAAGGTCCCACAAAGCAATGTCGATCACACCAACAATGCTGGGTGGCAACTTGCTAAACACGTCGTCTTTCCCCAGAGCCAGCGTCTCCCAGTGCCGATCGATCTGTAGCGGGTCTTCGCCGATCAGTAATGGTTTTATGGCTGACTCGAGATAGGCGTTAAAAATAGTTCCGTTGTGGGCAGGTGTGACTTTGTTGAATCCCGGACCTTCGGCCCAACCTTCAACTCCAGCATCGGTCTGGACGCGTATCAAAGATTTTCCTGTGGATAGTGGAGTCGCGGTAATATTGGTAATCTTCATGATTGTAATCCAGCACCGATTTATTCTAGTTGTTGTGAACAAATTAAAAGCGCAATTCCACCAAGTATAGGTCTTGTTTGGGTCCAGCGAGGCCGGTCTATTCTTAGACGCGTGGGTGTTGGTTATGCCAATCAGTTTCGCGTTGATAAGCATGACCGGCCCTAATAAGGATGTCTTCTTCAAAGTGCCGTCCAACAAACTGAATTGCAATCGGCAGGCCTGTCTTAGTAAATCCGGACGGCATGGTTAGAGCTGGACTGCCCGTCAAATCGAATGGGGCCGTAAATCGTAACAAAGATGCTGTAGCTTCGGGACTTTTTCTGGACAGCTTACGTTGTTCTAGTGTCGGGGATGCTTGTCCCTGTGCCGGTACAACCAGGACGTCAATATCTTGGAACATGGTCTTAACTTTGCCCGAAAAGTCGTATCGGTTAAGCAGAATTCTTTGGTAATCTCCTGCTGATAGAGAAAGCCCAAGGTCTATCAGGCTGGCCAATGCAGGTCCGTATTGTTCTTTTTGTTTTGGGTAGGTATGCCGGTGGGCAAAAGCTGTCTCTATGCTGCAGTGTGCACGCCATTCTTCCACTACTACATCAGTCTTGGGAAAGGTTACCTCCCGAAGTTCCGCTCCCATCGCCGTAAGCGTGGTCAAAGTTTTCCTGACTGTCGTCACCATATCGCGGTCCACACCACGACTGTTGTATTTTGGATCGAAGCCGAACCGGAGGCCATCAATCCCCCGTTCGAGCCCTGCAAGATAGTTTGGCACTGGTGTAAGAGACGCCGTTGGATCGTAAGTATCGACGCCTGCAATCACGCCTAGAACTGCCCCGGTATCCGCGGCATTCCGGCACATGGGCCCAATATGATCAAGAGTAGGTGCCAAGTCGAAAATACCGTAGCGCGATACCCGACCCCAAGTTGGCTTGAGACCTGTCACGCCATTTGCGGCTGAAGGGAAACGGATAGAGCCACCGGTGTCAGAGCCGAGCGAGGCGAAGCACAAGCCGGCAGCCGTTGCGACGCCGGAGCCTGAGGAAGAAACGCCAGTCCAGTGAGCCCTATTCCACGGATTAACCGGTGGAACTATATCTGGATGATGTTCGGCAAAGGCGCCTTCGGTCATCTGTAATTTGCCGAGGAGAACTGCTCCCGCATCAACGAACCGTCTCACCACTGTCGCGTTGAACTTTGGCTTAAATTCTTTGTGGATTGTCATGCCAGCGGCTGTTGGGATCCCCCTGGTGTAACAAAGATCTTTTACCGCGATTGGGACACCGTGGAGTGGTCCTCTAATGCGGCCTCGCTGTATTTCTCGCTCTGCCTTTTTTGCCTGTTTCCTAGCTAAACCCTCAGTAACGGTTGCAAAGGATTTCAATCTTCGGTCCTTAGTCGCGATGCGTTTCAGCATATATTCAGTAAGCTCGACAGGGGAAATTTGCTTCGCATGAAGCCGCTGGGCGATATCCAATAAGCTGTTGTAATGTGCTCGTCTGGCTATCATTTTATCTTGCCTCGCTGAGTACCTTTACGAGACTGTAGCATGACCGGAAGTTTCCTAGAAACGATGGACCTTGGACAGGCATACAGGGCTTTGACAATGAGGAAAAACATTTAACAAGGGAAATTCGTTAAAATGACTACAGGGGCAGTTTAAACCCTCGCACCCTGCAACTCTATCTTCCTCAATAGCATTTCCTGATTTCCACTAATCTGGCATCATTCCCTTATGAAACGAATGCTGTCCGTTCCGTAAATATTTTTTGGTGTGTTTCTGCTCAATATAAACACGGTCTGAAGTGAACCAAAATGAAACCTGATATTTCGGAGTTACACCAGACAATCCTTACCACCGTAGTCCACAGTGGATTTGCTCCCACGATTGCGGCTCTTGCTGATAGTTTTGGCTGCTCCCCTAAGATCGTCAAAAACTCACTACATGAGTTGGAAGATTATCATGGCGTGGTATTGCATAAGCATAATGATGAAATTTGGGTCGCTCATCCATTTTCACTAGCACCAACGAATTTTGTGATCCGGGGCAAAACACAAGAATGGTGGGGAAATTGCGCGTGGTGCTCGCTTGGGATAGCCACACTCGTCGGAGACGAAGTTCAAATCACGACAACTGTGGGAGCAAATGACAAACAGGTTACAATTGAGGTAGCAGGTAAAGAGATAAGCCGACCTGACCTGCTAGTCCACTTCCCAACCCCTATGTCTCGTATCTGGGATAACGTGATCTATTCTTGCAGCATGATGTTAGTTTTTGAAACGGAAGGACAAATTAACAGGTGGTGTTCCATACATAATGTGGCCAAAGGAGATATAAAACGTCTCGACACACTCTATCCATTTGCCGCGGAGTGGTACGGTCGTCATCTAGATCCTAACTGGAGAAAATGGACTGTATCGGAGGCTCGTGTACTAATGGATCGCCATGGATTCTCTGGGCCCATCTGGTCCCTCCCTAATGATAAAGGTAGGTTCTGAAAGATATCGCCCCGTATCTCCAGCGGATATTTTCAGATAACCTGGGGTCGGTCTGGAGGACACCATGCTCGTATCGAATTTCCAGTTCGCTGTTGTCGGATCCATTGGACCTAGGTGTCTAGCGAGACTTCTTGTGATAACTCTTTCTCTCATTTGTTATTTTATCTCTGTTTTTCGCGCGCATTTTGGAGGCGAACGGATGCTTCATATGAGACTGTTATCCACATCGGGTGGATTTGCGATTGCCGCAATATTCATAGCCTATCTCGGTGCCCCGGCGTTGGCCGATCTGATGATCGTCGGCGGCGACAATAAAGTTGCGTTTGACGGGCCCAACATTGTGTTCAAAGCGCCGGGCAACGACGTGGTGTCAATAGTCGATATTGGCACCGATCCAGCCAATCCGAAAATCATCGCCAATTTACCGCTCATGAATTCGGTATTCGGGCCGCCGACCAATTTGGCGATTACGCCGGACGAATCGCTGGCACTGGTGACCAATGCGATGAATTGGGTGAAGGTCGACAACGACTGGAAGCC
>PTKD01000149.1 GCA_002938115.1 Alphaproteobacteria bacterium MarineAlpha9_Bin7
GCCCTTCAAGACGGCAATCACCCTCAAATTCAACCGAGAGTGGCCCTATGTGCTGTACGCCGGCGCTATACTTACTGTTGGCCTCTTCATCGAACGGTTTTTCTGCCGATATTTGTGTCCGCTTGGGGCCGTACTTGCTATTGGAGGCCGCTTCCGTTCATTAAATTGGCTTAGGCGCCGACACGAATGCGGCAATCCATGCCAAATATGTTCTGCATCATGCCCAATAGGAGCAATCGATAATGAAGGCGCAATCAATATGAATGAATGTTTGCAATGTCTCGACTGCCAGGTCGACTACGCAGATGAACAGCGTTGTCCGGCCCTAGTATCTCAGCGCGGGCGCCTCCGGAATCTACCAAACAACTTGCCGACGACGGTAACGTAGCTAAGATTATTTCTCTAACCAAAGTAGGCCCAAACTACGTCAAAGCCCTTGATTGAATCTAAGAGTATATTAGAAATAAATTTTTCCTAAGATAACAATCAACATTCAAAATTATCAAAATCTAACGATATTGTGATAAAGTTACCGACACTCGTTTTGAGTTTAGAATGAAATACCATTACGGGTCTAATTTTCGGAAAAGGGTTGTTTTATGGTTACAGCCAACTTTGACGAAATCGATCGCAAGATTCTTGCGCTGCTGCAAGAGGACGCAACGATTCAACTTGCAGAAATCGCAAACGCGGTCGGCCTTTCTGCAACTCCTTGTTGGCGTCGAATACAGAAGCTCGAACAGAACGGAATAATTCGGAAGCGCGTAGCGTTACTTGATGACACAGCATTAAATGTGGGCACGACAGTTTTTGTATCGATAAAAACCAATGATCACCATCCGGATTGGCTGCAGCAATTTGCCAACGCAGTACTCGACTTGCCCGAGGTAATGGAAGTATATCGCCTAAGCGGCGATACTGACTTCCTATTGCGGGTCGCCGTGCCAAGCGTAGAGCACTACAATAACTTCTATAAACGCTTGAGTGGATTGGTTCCTCTCAGCGACATTAGCTCTAGCTTTGCTATGGAAAAAATTAAGTTTACCACTGCATTACCACTTCACTATGCATGAAACTCCTCAAAAGACATTTGTCCAACGTGCCCGGTTAAAACTTTCTCTTGCCATCGTATTACTGGTCACTCCAACACAAACCAGTATTGCTTCCGTCCTACCACTCGAATTAATACAATTACCACCGGGATTTTCGATCCAAATTTTCGCTACGGGCGTTCCAAATGCACGGGCTATGGCGCTTGGGGATCATGACACTCTTTTTGTTGGCTCACGATCAGCGGGCAACGTTTATGCATTGATCGATCTAGATCAGGACATGCGCTCTGACCGGCTTTATATCGTTGCGAAAGGGCTTCATGCTCCTAGTGGAGTTGCATTTTACGATGATGCGCTTTACGTGAGCGCCGTCGACAGAATTCTTCGATATGACAACATCGAGTCTCTGCTGGAAGGTCCTCCAACTCCCATTACTGTAACCAGTGCATTGCCCAAAGAGCGCCATCACGGTTGGAAATTTATAGATTTTGGTCCAGATGGAATGCTCTATGTCCCGGTTGGCGCGCCCTGCAATGTCTGCCTGCGTCCTGACCCATACGCTGGGATACTACGAATGAACCCGGATGGATCCGCGATGGAAGTATTTGCTCGCGGTATTCGTAACTCCGTTGGCTTTGCCTGGCATCCCGATACCAAAGAGTTATGGTTCACCGACAACGGCCGCGACAACCTAGGCGACAATATACCACCCGGAGAACTGAATCGCGCGTATAGAGGGGGACTCCATTTTGGCTTTCCCCACTGTCACGGCGTCGAGATACGCGACCCTCGATACGGGAAAGGCGTAGATTGTTCAAATTTTGAGCCACCAGTTCAGAGTTTGGGGCCACACGTTGCACCGCTTGGAATGGCCTTCTACGATGGAGAGATGTTCCCTGAAGAGTACGTCAATCAGGTCTTCATCGCGGAACACGGATCGTGGAACCGAAGTAAAAAAATAGGTTACCGAGTAAGCTTGGTACGCCTGAACGAAGCAGGTGAGGCAATCTCTTACCAACCTTTCGCTGAGGGTTGGCTTCAGGGCCAAAGAGCTTGGGGCCGACCGGCTGACGTTCTGGTAGCTCGAGACGGTTCGTTGTTGGTTTCTGACGACACCGGAAATGCTATTTATCGAATTACTTATCGCGACTATTAACCACATATAGTTTCAAACAGAAATTAGCAGTAAAGAACCTTGACAGCTAGATTTTTTGGGATCGTGCCTCGTCTCATTATCCCAGATTCGGAGTAGGATTTGTCGGCATGATGGAGCGCTTCCCAGTTCTGCTCGCAGGTGGACTTGGTACACGCCTTTGGCCACTGAGCAGGGAAATTTATCCCAAGCAACTAATGAACCTATCAGGAGACGGGTCGTTTCTACAGCAAGCGGCACGCCGCGCCGTCAAAATCGCACCAGCAGAGCAAGTCATAACGGTAACCACGGAAGCCCTTTATCGCCCAATTCGCGACCAATTAACCGAAATTGATCCCGTAATAGCCGATAATATTCTTGTTGAACCAGAGGGGCGGAATACCACAGCAGCAATCGCTATGTCCGCGCTTTATGCCAAGGAGCGTGACAAAAATGCTGTACTGCTGGTGACTCCAGCCGACCATGCCATCCAGGACGAAAAAACAATTTTCCAAGCATTTGAAACTGCGGTTGATGTAGCTAATCTTGGTGGACTAGTGACATTTGGAATCAAGCCTACTCGTCCTGAAACCGGCTTTGGCTACATTCAACGAGGCCAAAAAATAGAAACAGCCGACGGTGTTTTTGAGGTCAAATCTTTCATAGAGAAGCCAAGCCACACTGTTGCGCAAGGCTTGTTTACAGATCCCGATGTATACTGGAACAGTGGTATTTTTGTATTTTCGGCAAAAACGATCTTGGATGAAATTGAGCGGCTTGAACCAAACCTCTTTGCGATGTCACGGAACGCTTTTGAACAACGCGTTGTAAAAAATAGAGTTACTAGCTTCGCGTCGACAGACTACCTTAAGATTCCCGCCCTCCCAATTGACAAAACGGTGATGGAGAGGTCGGACAAAGTGGCGCTGATCCCTTGCGATCCCGGCTGGTGCGATGTTGGTTCCTGGCAAAAATTGTGGGAAATTACTCCGCATGACGAAAACGGGGTCGCTTTGACAGGCGATGTGATTGCACATGAATGCTACAACAGTCTACTTCGAAGTGAGAGTCGATTGGTGGCTTGCGTTGGGGTAGAAAATTTGGCGGTCGTAGAAACTGCAGATGCTGTGTTGGTTGCAAATAAAAATTCAGACGAGGGCATTCGCACCATCGTCAAACATTTAAGTTCACTAAATCGTCCGGAGGCATCACGTAACTTAGGAGAAACCCGTCCTTGGGGGTCGTTTCGAATTTTGTTGGAGCAGCCAGGATTTAAAATCAAGGAGTTGGTGATAAAACCGGGCGGGAGGTTAAGCTTGCAAAGTCACCGGCAACGGAGCGAACACTGGGTTGTTGTGTCGGGACAAGCGCGTGTAACGCGAGATAAAGAAGTAGAGCTGCTACACTTTAATCAATCAACTTACATCCCTCCCGACATGTGCCACCGCTTGGAAAATCTGGGCCCTGATATTTTACGAGTGATCGAAGTGCAGTGTGGCGATTATTTGGGAGAAGACGATATCGTACGTTACGATGACTCCTACGGGCGAATCAGTGATGAAACGGCCTGAGGACGAAATAAACCATCAAGCATTATGAAATGAAAACAGGCGAAGAATCAGTGACTTGCAAGCCCTGATGAGTTGGATCTTATGGCACAATTATTCTAATTTTCGGTTCGCCAAGGCGGCGCCCGAGATGAGCCGACCGCCAATCAACGATGGCTGCCAAATTTTGACTAAACCGGCCCACCCGCGTGGGTAATCCCTACAAACATCAAGTACCCTTAACTAGCGCAATCTACCACGCAGCACGACCAAGGCTGCATTCGAACCCTTCGTCGCGATATGTTCGGGCGTTATATCTTCCTCTGTTAATATGGATTATCCGTTGGTGAGATAAAATGTGAAAGCGATCCCGTTACTGGAGAAAGCGTGAGCCATGAACCTAGATACCTATGCCCGAGAAACATCCGCCGCACCTGCACGATCGGTCAGCGATGGTCGTTTTGTGACGGTGGATACCAAAACATTTGCAGGAATTCACCTACTGATCGATTTATGGGATGCCCACGGACTTGACGATGAAAAACTGATTGAGAGAGCAATACGTGATTCAGTTAAGGTCGCAGGCGCAAGCCTGCTTCATATTCACCTACACCGATTCACGCCATCTGGAGGTATCTCGGGCATTGCGAATTTGGCCGAGTCACACATTTCGTTGCATACCTGGCCCGAACGCGGCTACGCCGCCATCGATTTATTCATGTGCGGCGACACGCATCCTGAACTGGCAATCCCCGTACTAAAGCGCGCTTTTAATGCTAGCCGCGCCGAAGTCTCCGCCTTGCGCCGTGGAGAACTTCCCTAATGGAAAAGTGGTTAAGTGAAAAACCGCATCGAGAACTTGGGCAATTCTTGTGAATTGATCGGGTGATTCACCGAGAAACATCCAAGCTGCAAGAATTGTTGATCTTTGAAAATTCAAAATTAGGACGAGTCCTCGCCATCGACGGAGTAATACAAACAACCGAGGCAGATGAATTTATCTACCACGAAATGCTAGCCCACGTGCCGATTCTTGCGCACGGACGCGCCCGACGGGTGTTGGTCATAGGAGGTGGAGATGGAGGAATGATCGAAGAAGTATTAAAACATCGCACCGTCGAACAAGTAGTGATGGTCGAGATAGATCAACGAGTACTGACCCTGTGCCAAAAGTATTTTACCAAGCTTA
>PTKD01000015.1 GCA_002938115.1 Alphaproteobacteria bacterium MarineAlpha9_Bin7
CATGGCGCAACGCTATTTCCTGTTTTAGGAAAACAAACATGAGACGTGCAATATCACATGCGAAAAATGGTGAGTGGCCGATCTCAAAGGCGGTGGACGGAGTAACTCTTGATTATGAGGCGCGTCACCGCCGAAGATACCGTTTGCGAACGCATGAAGGGGAAGATGTTTTGCTCGATCTTGCAGAAGCGGTTGCCATGGCCGATGGTGATGGACTTCGCTTAGAGGACAATAGTTGGCTGGTCGTAAAAGCGGGGCAAGAAGATCTCATTGAAATAATGACTGACAATCCCCGGCATCTCGCTCGAGTAGCATGGCATTTAGGCAATCGGCACCTACCGGCAGCGATAAATGCAAATCGCATTTTAATTCGCCCTGACCATGTCATTGAATCAATGGTGGTAGGGCTTGATGCTCGCACTCGACATGTTACTGAAGCCTTCCAACCAGAACATGGTGCCTATCACGAACATCGAGATACCCCCTTGAGTTCTGTTTCATGATCCAAGAGCACGCGCTGTCCGGAATCACGAATGAAAGTCTTTATAGGCTTTCAAACTGGTTTTCTCCCAGCTTTCCTATCGGCTCCTATAGTTATTCGCGAGGGTTAGAAAGCGCAGTTGAAACCAGATTGGTGGTTAATCCCACAACGCTTGTAGACTGGATTGAATCCGATATAAGTCACGGACCTGGGTGGACAGACGCTGTATTATTTTCCCATGTTTTTCGTTCAGCCGATGCAAAGAATGAAAACGATTTACTTCACGTGGCAGCACTCTCGTACGCACTACGCGGTAGCGCCGAGCTTGCATTGGAGAGCACTGCCCAGGGGAAAGCTTTTGCTAGGGCTGTCTCCGAATGCTGGTCGTTGACGGAGGTAGAGAGATTTCGCCATACTCTCGCCGCCAAGGACATTGAAATTACGCTGCCAGTCGCTGCCGCCCTAGCCTGTGCTATCGCGAAAATACCTTTACGGAGCGCATTATTCTTTTATGTGCAGGCCAACGCCAACAACCTTGTAAGCGCGGCAGTGCGTTTAATCCCTCTTGGCCAGTCCGACGGTCAGCGAACATTGGTCTCTCTCGAACCACACATTGGCGCCTCGGTCAAAAAAGCTGCGATCGAGAAGCTGGAGGATTTAGGTACATCAACACCTATGATTGAACTCATGTCATTTGCTCACGAAACCCAGTACACGAGGTTGTTCCGATCATGAATCGACTAGAGGGGACCACTGCGTCTACGAAAAATCACGGACCCCTGCGTGTGGGAATTGGTGGGCCCGTAGGATCTGGAAAAACTTCCTTGGTGGAAAGTCTGTGCAAAGCGATGCGTGATACATACGACATCATCGTAATCACAAATGATATTTACACCAAAGAGGATCAGCTTATCCTGACACGTTCCGGTGCTTTACCCGCAGAACGCATTGAGGGAGTCGAGACCGGAGGGTGTCCACATACTGCCATTCGAGAAGATGCTTCAATCAATTTGGTTGCCTTGGACCATATGCAAACGCTTTTCCCAGCTGCACAAATCTGCTTCATCGAATCTGGCGGAGACAATCTAGCAGCAACCTTCAGTCCAGAGCTAGCTGACATAACAATATATGTGATCGACGTGGCAGCAGGCGAAAAAATTCCACGGAAAGGTGGCCCGGGCATCACACGTTCGGATCTGTTAGTCATTAATAAAACAGATCTCGCACCCCACGTTGGTGCTAATTTAGATATCATGGAATCGGATACCCAACGCATGCGAAATGGGCGGCCCTATTTCTTCACAAATCTAAAAAATGGAGAAGGTGTTGCCGGAATCATGAGTTTCATTGTGGAAAACGGAGGCCTTTTTGACGAAAACCATACCAACCATGCTGGAAACCTATTGTCCCAATAGACTGTCTAACAACAGGATTTGATTCCGGTCGTCATAGCAATTGCTGGGTAGGCCAATAACAACCTAGTTATTCCGTAGCCATCGCAATCAAACGGTGCTCGAAAGGCCGCCATCAACATTAACCGCAACCCCGGTAATGTAGGCAGCACGATCTGACACCAAAAAAGTCACCAGATCTGCATATTCTTCGGCCTCCCCGATCCGCCCAAGCGGGACTTGCTTGGACAATTCTCTATAAAGCTCTTCAGGATCTTTGTTTCCAGCTCGTCGTACCCACTGTTCACTCTTCAGCAGCCCAATGCAGACAGTATTTACTCGGATTGAGTCGACCGCATATTCATTGGCTAATGACTTAGTTAGATTTATGCCCGCCGCCCTACTTACGGTAGTTGGAAGAGCCTTACCGGGAGGCGCCTTCCCACCAATGATTGTGGCATTGACTATTGCGCCACCGCCGCGCCCACGCATGATTGGAATCACTCGCCGACATGCCCGCACTGCTCCCATTACTTTTAGGTCAAAATCTGCCTGCCACTCAGCATCGTCGATTTCTTCAAGCCCCGCCGCCGAAGATTTACCGGCATTGTTAACTAATATATCTACACCACCGTAACGGTCGACAGTTACACGGATAAGTTCATCAATATCAGACGCCACCGACACGTCCGCACGAACACCGAGCACCTCTCCACCTGTCCGTGCCGAGATATCCTCGGCTGTCCGCCTCAGATGGTCTGCTCGGCGCGCACAAATAACAACCCTTGCACCTTCACCTGCGAGACGCTCGGCAGTGGCGCGCCCCAGGCCGTCACTTCCGCCGGTTACAACTGCTATTTTCCCTTCCAATCCGAGTTCAAACATGAGATTCCCTTGGGTTCATTGCGCTGCGAGTCCTTGTCACAAAATATTTTGAAGATAAAAGTCTATCAATAATTCATCAATATAACGTGCTTAGACCATCAAATCGAAATAATCAAAGTACACAAAATTGGTGTTTTGTGCCAAAGCCGGGCAGACCTTTTCTTAACTAGTACGCCGCACCTCGTCGCTCTGAGCACTTTACACGGGAGCACCGGCACGTTATTGCAACTCGGAATCTTAAATGTTGGTGTTATATTCGGAATAGGGAACTAACATGCGTCAACGAAAATTAGGTCGTAGCGATATTAACGTCAGCGAAATTTGTCTCGGATCGATGACCTGGGGCACACAAAACGACTACACCGAAGCTAGCGCACAGATCGACAGAGCTTGGGAGCAAGGTGTTAATTTCATAGATACTGCCGAGCTATATCCGACAACACCCCTTTCGGCTGAGACCCAAGGAGATACAGAGGAAATTATCGGCAGATATATGAAAGAGAGAGAATGTCGTGATCAATTTGTGATCGCGACGAAAGTGGGCGGTCCTGGCATCGCCCATCTAAGGGGCGGAAGAAATATCGACTCGACGTCCATCACCGAGGCATTGGAGGGAAGCCTCAGACGATTGCAAACCGACTACGTTGACTTGTACCAAATACATTGGCCAAATCGTGGACATTATCATTTTCGCAAAAATTGGAGCTACGAACCTAAGGTGGGTGCCAGAGATGAGTATGACAATGAAATAATCGACATCCTTGGAGCACTAGACCGCCAAATAAAGCTCGGGAAAATTCGTGCGGTGGGTTTATCAAATGAAACCGCTTGGGGTACAGCATCGTTTCTGCGACTTGCTGAAGCCCATCACTTGCCACGAATGGTATCGATTCAAAACGAATACAGCTTACTTTGCCGTTGGTTCGATTTGGATTTAGCAGAACTTGCCCTCAACGAAGGCCTGGTACTGCTTTCGTATAGTCCGTTGGCTGCGGGAATTCTGTCAGGGAAATATCTGAATGACACAGTTCCGCAAGGTTCACGAGCCAGTATTAAGCCGGGATTGGACGGACGGTTGACCGAATTTACAGACCCTCCTGTTCAAGCATATGCAAAAATTGCCGCCCAGCATGGCGTGCGGACAGAGCAGATGGCATTGGCTTTTTGCTTGCAGAGACCTTTTATGGGATCTGTGATAATTGGAGCAACCAGCCTTGAGCAGCTGGATATCGCGTTAGACTCTCATGAAATACAGCTGACAAAACCCATTCTTGAAGAAATCCAAAAGACTTATCGACGTTTTCCCGCCCCTTTGTAAGAGTCATTTCTAAAACATGTTCCACTAGCCCGTGAAAACGAAAAGTTGTCCGAGGTAAAAGTAGTTTCTTGCGATATGGGTACCAATCGTGGCAAATAAGGCGTAGCGAGAGAAACCTTGGAACCTGCTTCACAGGCTGTCTAAATAACAAATAACATAGGCCTGATACATGTCTAACATCCAACAGAATACGGCCTGCTCTGGTGAGAATTCGGCTGGGCAATTAGAAGTCGCGATCATCGGCGCCGGTTTTGCCGGCATGTACATGTTGTATTGCATGCGCAAATTGGGTTTGTCAGCCCGAATCTACGAAGCCGGAAGCGGAGTTGGCGGAACATGGTACTGGAACCGATATCCGGGTGCCCGATGCGACGTGGAAAGTATACAGTATTCGTATCAATTTTCCGAAGAGCTACAACAAGAATGGGAGTGGACGGAGAAATATTCTCCTCAGCCAGATATTCTGCGTTATGCGAACCACGTAGCGGATCGCTTCGATTTGCGTCGTGATATTCAATGCAATACTCGAGTAATGTCGGCAGTCTTTAATGAAGATTCCCATAGATGGGATATACAAACCGAAACGGGAGATAGAATCTCTGCCGCTTTCTGTGTCATGGCAACCGGGTGTTTGTCATCATCAAACACGCCGGCGTTCAAAGGCATCAGAGACTACAAAGGGAATATTTACCATACTGGAAAGTGGCCGCATGATGAGGTTTCTTTCAATGACATGACAGTCGGCGTGATTGGCACTGGCTCTTCGGCCATCCAAGCGATTCCCGTTTTTGCGTCACAGGCAGACCATCTTTTTGTGTTTCAGCGTACCCCAAATTACACCGTTCCAGCCCATAACGCTGCACTGGATCCTGAATACGTGCGGGACATTAAGTCTGATTACGCAGGTTTGCGCGCCCGTGCAAAAACAAAACCTTCCGGTTACGATTTGCCAATTCCGCCCCTGTCTGCAGTGGAAACCAGTCCCGAAGATCGTTTTCAAACATTTGAATCCAAATGGCAAAATGGCGGCGTCGGGTTCATGGCTGCATTCAATGATTTGCTCGTTGACGCGGCCGCAAATGAAACAGCTGCAGAGTTTGTCCGAAAAAAAATTAGAGAGACAGTGGATGACCCCAAAATCGCAAAACTGCTTTCTCCGGACAACGTAATCGGGTGCAAACGTCTATGTGTAGATACCAACTATTGGGAAACGTTCAATCTGCCAAATGTAACCTTAGTTGACGTGAGCCGAACCCCAATTGAAAAAATTTCCCAAAATGGTTTGTGCACAAATGGGCAAGAATATCCGCTTGATGCTATCGTATTTGCGACCGGATTTGATGCCATGACCGGTGCATTGCTGAATATTGATATCCGCGGTCGTGGCGGTCAGACATTGCAAACAAAATGGGAAGGCGGCCCGAAAACATATCTCGGGCTTGCCATGGCTGATTTTCCTAATTTGTTTACCATAACTGGCCCTGGCAGCCCTTCGGTACTAACCAATATGCTGCCTTCAATCGAGCAACACGTCGAATGGATAACTGACTGCATATCGCACATGCACGCCAACGGACTAGAGTGTATCGAGGCTAACCGAGAAGCTGAAAACGAATGGGTAGAGCACGTAAATCAGGTTGCAGATTTGTCACTTCGATCGACATGCAGCTCTTGGTATATCGGCGCCAATATTGAAGGAAAAGCACGCGTTTTTATGCCCTATATTGGCGGCTTCCCAAAATACGTTGAGAAGTGCAATAACGTCGTAGCAAACGACTACGAGGGATTTATACTGAACTAGCGGTCGTTTAATGTGCCTCCACACTCGCCTCCTGACGCCGCCACATTCCAGCGTACGGACCCCCCCTCTCCAATAGATCAGCATGGTGCCCCCTCTCGACGATACCGCTGGATTCCAACACCAATATTTGATCAGCATCAATTACAGTGGACAAACGGTGGGCAATAATAAGAGTGGTGCGGCCCTTAGCAAGGTCGCCCAAATTCTGCTGTATAGCGCGTTCGGTATGTGTATCAAGAGCGCTGGTTGCTTCATCAAAGATCAGAATTTTGGGGTTTTTAAGGATCGTCCGCGCTATAGCGACTCTCTGTTTCTCACCACCGGAAAGTTTCAGTCCGCGCTCACCAACCATGGTGTCATAACCATCTGGCAAACCAACGATGAACTCGTGGATATGAGCTAAACGCGCAGCCTCATGGACCTCTTTCTCGGTCGCTCCAGGTCTACCGTACGCGATATTATAAGAAATTGTATCATTGAATAATACCGTATCCTGCGGAACGATCCCGATCGCCGCGCGGAGAGATTCTTGGGTCACATCCCGCACGTCTTGCCCGTCAATCATTACACGACCACGATCAACGTCGTAAAAGCGATAAAGCAATCGTGCTAAAGTTGATTTTCCAACCCCAGATGGCCCAACTACCGCGACTTTGTGTCCTCTTGGCACAGACAAATTAACATCTTTCAAGATCGGCCTTCGCTCGTCATAACCAAAGCCAACTCCCTCGAATTGAATAACGGCGTCCTTTACGACCAGATGCTTTGCATCGGGTTTGTCTGTGATTTCTGCTTCTGATGCGAGCACTTGGAACATCTGTTCAATATCAATAAAAGCCTGTTTAATTTCACGATATACGAACCCAAACAGATTAAGTGGTTGATAAAGTTGCATTAAGTAGGTGTTTGCAAGAACAAAGTCGCCGACCGTCATAGTTCCCGACACGATGCCACCGGCAGACACCAACATAACCAGGGTGATACCAACTGAGATAATCGCAGCCTGACCGAAATTTAGCGCCGCAAGAGACACGTTGCTCTTTACCGCAGCATCCTCGTAGCTCTTTAAACGTTCGTCGTAACGCCTCGCTTCATGCCCCTCAGTGCCAAAATATTTCACAGTTTCAAAATTGAGCAGGCTATCGATCGCCCTTGTATTGGCTCCAGTATCTGCCTCGTTCATCTGTCTCCTGAAGCGGATCCGCCATTCGGTCACAGTCATCGTATACGCGATATAGACGACCACTGTGGCGAGAGTGATACACGCGATGACCGCGTCCAGCATGTACCAAAGAATTCCAAATACCAGGGTGAGTTCTATTACGGTCGGTATCAGGTTAAAAAGGCTAATTCGCAGTAGCAATTCGATCGCTCGGTTGCCACGTTCTATCACACGTGACAATCCTCCGGTTTGGCGTTCCAGATGAAATCTCAAAGAAAGTTGATGTAGATGGCAGAACACCTGAAGAGCCACAGTGCGCACCGCGCGCTGGCCCACCCGAGCAAAAATCGCATCGCGAGCCTCGCTAAACCCAAGTGAAGTGACACGAGCTAAACCGTAAGCGGTAATGACACCGATCGGCACAACCAGAAGAATATCGTCACCGGCCAGCGACAAACTATCGACTGCTTTCTTGTAGACAATTGGCACATAAACGATGGCTATTTTTGACAGGAACAAAAAGGTTAGAGCGACCACCACTCTGGCCCTCATCCTCCACTGATCCTTAGACCATAAATAAGGAAGAAGACTGATTAAAGTTTGAAAACCGCTGCGCGATACGTTGGACGGGGCAGAGACCATGACTTCACTGTGCATCCTGAACAATGTGCCGGAGGAAAGGACTAAATAAATATCGTGACACTATACTCGGTGCCGTAATTTTTTTATTGAAATCCAGACTATATCGGAAAATGCCACTGATATATTGGAATGGCTTCGGGGTATATTAACTTTTCCAAGGTTTTTCGGTTCAATGGCTAGAACCCTGGCCCCACCCTCATGAATTTTCATTCTTCGGCGGCCACATTATGACCGCGTACCGGAACTTTAAGGAAAAAGAGATACTCTGAGGAATCATAACATAGTTAAGTAGAACTCTACCTGATAACTAGCACAGAGGAAGGGCTAACCGGACTGTGAAGTTTGGTGACCGTTTGGGCGGCGTATTGTAGGCCCCGTAATTAACTCCTATGCTGACCGATTGTTGAGTTTTGTTACGGCGCAGTAAATTAGGCCAGGAACATGGACGGAAGCGGCAAATCCAAAAAGGCAGATTTTGGAACTCATGAGATGGCGATGCAGTCCTATTTGCGTGATGGTGAGCAAAGAGCACGCGCACTGCCGAACCGCGGCCCAATCCGCTTCCATCGGGATGGGACGCTTGACTCAAAAATTCTTGAAACTTACTCACGTTATGGATTTTACATCTTTGAAGAAGTGCTGAATTTGGAAGAACTCGCGGACCTGGAGACAGATTTTCTTGACATACAAGATAGTTTGCCAACGGCCCGGGAAGCAAAATTTGATTCCAAGGGGCGACCGGCCCTTGGGGCGGACTCTAAGGAAAATCCACTATACTGGGCAAAACCTTTGAGCGATCCTTGGGGGGGCACAGAAATAGGGAATGGCCGGCATCAAGTGAAAATGACCGAACCTGAGGTTGCTACGGATACTCCGAAGGAAATTGTCTATATGATCGCAGGTAGCTTGCAGTTTTCGGATGCGTGTCTACGCGTATACGGTCATCCACAGCTACTTGCAGTGGCCGAACAAATTAACGGCGAAGATTTCGTGCCATTTAGTGAGGTGCTGTTTATCAAAGAGCCCGGGTTGGGCGCATCAGTATCCTGGCATCAGGACGGCCAAACCCATTGGGACAGTCCCGTCTGGAACGAAGGTATTCACGGTTTCAATTTCATGGCCCAGCTGTATGGCTGTACCGCAGCCAACGGTCTATGGATCGTTCCCGGAAGTCACAGGCTAGGAAAACTGGATATCAACACAATGCTGTCCGACGGGGACGGAGATCGCATCCCGGGAGCTGTACCTATCATCTGCAAACCTGGAGATGTGGCGATGACTAGTCGACAACTAGTACATGGCTCCTTCGCGAATACTAGTCCGGACCGGCGTGTGACAGTAAATTTCGGGTTTCATCGTCGGTCCTCCGTATTGAACGTAGAGACCAAAAGTTTCCACAATGAAAAAGTTGTATATGACGAACAACTTGTCCACCAGCGGTCTCGAGTGATTGGATATGCTATCGATGCACGTCACCAGAGATTTCCGAGAGAGACACCGTTCAATTACAAACCGTTCGAGGAATCCCAAGGAAAATACCGCTGGAATAAGCAAGCGAGAGCAGAAATCAAAGACTACCACCTGACAAATTTGTTCATCTGATATTAGGATAAATCTTTCTTTTTCATTGCCCGTGCCCCAACTCGACTGGCGCAGCTTCCACTGCGATTTGGGGAGCCGATCAAAAGTCCGATCGGCAATTGTTTCTTCCTGTAAAAGGATTCATCACCAAATGCGTAATGTCCTGGTGCTCATTGCTCTAGTTTTATTTCTCGGGACCTTAAATTTGGCTCGGGGAGATGAGATCCAAAAAACCCATTTCGAAAACGCCAACGCCTATACGGTGAAAATACGAAGCCGGGTTGAATACCCTTTTTTGAAAGATGAGCGAGGGTCTTTCTCCGGGGCAGGTTTTTTAATCAATAAAACATTGGGCTGGATTGCAACAAACGCACACGTTACTGCGAGCAACCCAAGCATTGTAGAGGTAGCTTTTAAAGGGGAAGAATTTTTGGAGGCCAAACTGATTTATGTTGACCATTTGTTAGACTTGGCTGTCCTGAAAATCTCAAGCTCCAAGATTCCCGAGTTTGCGAAAGATGCGACTCTCGAATGTGACGCCAAACCGGTTGTAGGTAGCCCCGTTGGCGCATACGGCCATCCTTTTTCTCTCGACTACTCCGGCACGAGGGGCATTGTCTCCGGTAATCGGTACCGGTGGGGACGATATTGGGTGCAAACCGATGCAGCTATCAACAGTGGTAATTCTGGTGGACCGCTCATCGACCTTGATACGGGCAAGGTCATTGGCATCAATTCTGCCACGTATTCTAAGCGAATGAGTGAAGGGCTTGGTTTTGCGGTGCAGATGGCTCACGCTTGCCGTGTTTTTGAACTTTTGGAGAACGGAGTTGACCCCTCACCGGCGTTTATCCCAATTAGTTTCGCGACCAATGAACAAACGCAGGATGAGCTGGTGGTTGCGGCCGTTTACCGAAAACAGCCAGTTGTGTGGCACCTGAAACCAGGCGACCGAATATCTGCCTTGGCCGAAGACCCTACAAGAAACTTCAATCATCAGGCTGATTTAATCCATGCCTTGCGGGGGAAAAACGGCCCGGTAGAGCTCCTAATCGAGAGGTCGGGTAAAAAGCAAACTATAGTCATTACCTCAAGGGCGAGACCAAAATTGATAGACCGTATCGGTGTTCACGCCTCGGGCATCATATTTGATTCCGAACCCCTGAAGGACGACGAGGTCATGAACCCAGATGGTTTTCTATTCATTCAAAGCGTAGCCGAGGCTTCCATTGGCGCACTATCCGGCATCAGACCATGGGGATACCTCGCGTCGGTAAATGGCAACGTCATCAAATCAACCAAGGAGCTTTGCAACTACCTCTCTGACGCCGAAGTCAGTGGGGGAAAAATTGTCCTCGTGACCCGACACGTGAACTGGGACTACCGTGCCCAGACCAAATACAACTCGCATGAAATCAAAGCTAGAAACGTGAAACTGGTGGGACCGCACGCTCCCGACGGATGCGGATGACAACCTTTTGGTTCCGGATAAATCCTAGTATTCGATTAGTTTTGGTTGCTTGAATAGCCTGTGACTTGAAGACCAAAAATAGCATAGATATCACCGTCAAATCTTTCGGTATAAACTTTTTCACAGCTATTCGTCATTTTTACGAGACACTCCTCTGTCCCGCGGCTAATTTCCGACAAGTTTATGCACTGCTCTCGCGCCATATCTCTAGGACAACGAGTCCCGTAGGTATCGATACTTAACGATCTATGATCGCCCATTCTCATAAATGGTTTAAAGCGCGCCTAGCGTACTCAGATAGGATGATGCCAACTTCATCTTGACGGGGTCCTGCGCTTCGACAGTACCTGCCGCCAGTGCAATCGACAGGAGAAAGCCTGCGCCAATGCGGGCAATGTGGGGTACCTTCATGCTGAATTCCTTTGCGACTGAAGTCGCTGTCAACTCGCCGGAACAGTGACACGCAGTAAACAACCCGTCAAATACACCGCAGGGAAATGGTATGGAACGACCTCCACCCTCAGAACCAACAGTGCTGATGCACCGCTAGCCCGTTTTTATTTTTAGACTTTTCCCTTGGACGGATCAGAATCAAATATGGGATTTGTTTGTCCGTATGCATTTATGGATGTGCCCGTTATTGAGGACGCTTTCTCGGAAGAAAGAAATAAAATTAAGTCAGAAATTTCCTCGGGTTTCATAAGGTTTTTATTTTGTTCAATATTGGGCGTGTTAAACGCACTTCTAAAGCCTTCAGTATCGGTTCCTCCAGGGCAGATACAATTTACAGAAATCCCGTGCAGATTTACCTCCGCAGCGATGCTCTCTGTGAAGTTTATTAGTGCTGCCTTAGTCATGCGATAGGCCGAACGACCTTTCCCACCTCTTTTCCCTCCAATGCTCGAAATATTGACAATTTTCCCATATTTTCTTCGTATCATATCTGGCAATAAAGCCTTGGTTAGCAACACAGGACTCAAAAGATTAACCTTGAAAACCATGTGCAACACATCAATATCGAAGTCTACAAGATTTTGAGATTTGTGAATGATTGCGGCGTTGTTTATTAATATATCTACGTGCCCAAATTTATCCAAAGCAGTTTTTGCTATTTTCTCAATGCTTTCTTCTTCGGACAAATCAGCCTGCACTGAAATAATCTTTGATCCTAAGCGTTTAATTGTTTTCGAAACGCTATCAAGTTCCCTGCCTGTGCGGCCCGTGGCTAAAATACTTGCGCCTTCCTTTGCAAATGCAATAGCGGTAGCTCGACCTATACCTTTGGTGGCACCTGTCACAACCACTACCTTGTTTTTAAAACTTAAACTCATTTTAATCTTTCTGTTCTTAGGAAGCCCGCGTTGACCTATGCTACCGTGCGCTAAACCCGACGTAAATCAGTAAACAACAACAAGCACTCTTGATTTCGTGCTCAAATACTGCTTACCGATGGCTGAGAAGAATTGTTCCTCAAACCTCCAGACAAGGCGACCGGATAAAGCACAATCGTAATTGTGCTAGATAAGGAATTTTTGACGCCCTGCACTCTTTTGCCAACTTTAAGGAGAGTTTTTCATGAAGGATCCTTTTCCCACCCAGTCTCAGGTCGTCATTGTCGGGGGTGGCATAGTCGGCTGCTCAGTTGCATATCATCTTTCTAAATTGGGATGGAAGGACGTCGTTGTTTTGGAACGTGGCGAGCTCACATGTGGCACTACCTGGCATGCGGCTGGCCTCGTCACACAGCTCCGCTCGACCCATACGATGACCGAAATTTGCCGGTACGGGCCTCATCTTTTTGGCTCTCTAAAGGATGAAACGGGACAAGACACAGGATTCAAACAAAACGGGTCACTACAAGTTGCGCGGACGCCGGAGCGGCTGACTGAAATCGCTCGTATGATCTCGCTGGGCAAGCTGTTCGGCGTTGAGGCACACATGGTCGATCCGAGCGAAGCTAAATCGTTGTACCCATTGCTCGACAAGAACAAAGTTCTTGGGGGCGGATATATACCAGGAGATGGGCAGACGAATCCGATCGATACGACCATGGCGCTTGCGAAAGCGGCGCGACTGGCTGGCGTTCGAATCATCGAGAGGGTCAGCGTCACCGGTTTCAAAATTACCCAAGGAGCCGTGACGGCCGTTGAAACGGACCGCGGATCCATCGCTTGCGAAATAGTGACGAACTGTGCTGGCATTTGGGCCCGTGAAGTCGGGGACATGGGTGGAGTCAATGTACCTCTCTACGCCGCCGAACATATGTACGTGACGACCGAATCCGATCCCAGGATACCGCCCGAACTTCCGGTCCTTCGTGACACTGACGGCTACGTATATGTCAAGGAAGATGCCGGCAAACTACTAGTCGGAGCATTCGAGCCAAATGCCAAGCCACTTCCTTTAAGTGCACTGCCCGAAAAGTTTGAGTTTGGCGAACTTCAAGAGGACTGGGATCAGTTCGAATTACCAATGACCCGGGCCATGGAAATGATTCCGATGCTGCAGAACGTGGGCATCCGTCATTTCATGAACGGCCCAGAAAGTTTCACCCCGGACAACCGTTTTATCGTTGGTGAAGCGCCGGAGCTTAAAAACTTTTTTGTTGGCGCGGGCTTTAACTCACAAGGCATTCTCAGTTCTCCCGGGATTGGTAGGGCACTCGCGGAATGGATTGTCGAAGGGCAGGCCACCATGGATCTGTCCGAAATCGACGTCGCACGCTTCCACCCCTTTCAGGCCAACCGCCGCTACCTGCACGACCGTACGAGGGAGAGTCTGGGGCTTCTTTACGCCATGCATTGGCCACATCGTCAGGTCGAGACTGCACGACCAGTGCGCGAGACGCCGCTGCACAGCCGGCTAGTTCGGCACAACGCGTGTTTCGGTGAAACTGCGGGTTGGGAACGTGCCAACTGGTACGCACCAAAAGGCGCCAAGAAAGAATATCAATATTCCTATGGTCGGCAAAACTGGTTCGAGTTTGTCGGAGACGAACACAAAGCAGTCCGCGAAAATGTCGGGATGTTCGATTTATCGTCCTTTGGAAAATCGGTGATTCAGGGACGCGATGCGGAATCCCAACTGCAACGTATCTGTGCAGCCGATATGGCGGTCCCCGTTGGCAAGGTAGTCTATACCCAATTGCTCAATCAACGTGGCGGCATCGAGGCCGACTTAACGATGACCCGAATTGCGGCAGACAAATATTTGGTAGTCACGTCCGCCGCATCTCAATTCCGTGACTTTAGCTGGATTCGCCGTCAAATTCACGACGACGCCCTCGTAACGATGGAGGATGTCACCTCCGGTTATGGTGTTCTCTCGGTGATGGGGCCCAACTCACGGAAGCTGTTGTCGCGTTTGTCGGATACTGATTTCTCCAACGCATCTTTTCCGTTCGGTACCTGTCAAGAAATCGAGATCGGATATGCTAAGGCATACGCCCTTCGGATAACCTATGTTGGAGAACTGGGATGGGAGCTTTATCTGCCGACCGAATTCACTGGCCCCGTTTTCGACCTTTTAATAACCGAGGGCAGGAAGTTCGGGCTTCGTCTGGCCGGATACCATGCTCTTGATTCGCTACGAAGCGAAAAAGGATATCGCCATTGGGGACATGATATTTCTCCAGGAGACACACCGCTTGAGGCGGGACTGGGTTTTGCCGTCTCGTTCAAGAAAAACTATGACTTCATTGGACGCAGGGCCCTCGAAGCACAAAAGGAAGCAGGCCTGAACCGACGGCTTGTGCATTTTCTGATGGATCATCCGGATCCGATTTTGCTTCACGACGAACCAATCTTCAGGGACGGAAAACTGGTCGGTATGACAACATCGGGCTCCTTCGGTTATACCCTCAGCCGCTCGGTGGGAATGGGATACGTCGACACTCCGGAACACGCCAACGACGCCTGGCTGGAAGAAGCGCCCTACGAAATCGAACTAGGAGGCAATCTATTCGCCGCAAAGGCCAGCAACCAACCATTCTTCGATCCCACCAACGGGAGAGTCAGGAACTGAGCTATATCAGATGCTAATGAATCTCATCGATCGGATAGGAAACCGCCTTAAACCTCCACGTTTAACCTGTATTTCCAAAGTCGAATTGGGCCACATTACCAAGATCTATTAACGTTCTGCCTGCCCGGTCCCCTGCTCAGACCCCTGCGCTCAAGCATCTTTGTTTCTTGATTTGCTTGGAACTGGCTACATGAATGTGATTTCTCTTTCAGACTCGACCTTTTCTTCGTCTACGTCGAGTCCAACGCCGTGGACTTCAGGAGGATAAAAATACCCTTGGATCGGTTTGAGCGGTTGTTGCAGAAAGAACTGATAGATTTCGCCGAGAATGTAGTGATATTCCAACATCGGGATCATCATAGCATTTTGGGTGAATGCGACCTGGGCGCTCGCCGCCGGCACATACACATGCGGCACAAGTGTGACGTCATAGGACGACGTAAGCGCACAAATTTTCATGAGCTCACTCAGGCCACCGGCCCAGATCGGTTCCAGTTGGTAGATGTCGAAGACATCCCGATCCAGCAATGCTTTGACCCCCCAGCGTGTGTACTCGTGTTCACCGCCTGCGATGGGGATTGGGCACTCGCGTTTCAGCAGAGCGTAACTTTCGTGCAATGCATATTGTACAGGTTCTTCGATCCACGCCGGTTCGTAGTCCTTTAACAGTTTCGCCATGCGCAGCGTGTACGGTACGCCCCAATTGGCCCATGCATCGATCATGACGTGCATGTCGGGTCCAGATGCCTCCCGCAATGCGCACATCAGCTCGACGTTTTCCCGCTCGCCAGCGGCACCGTCTCCCACGCCGCGGCGGAAGAACCACTTCGAGCCACAAAATCCTTCTGATCGAATAATATTCACGCGCTCCGCGGCTTTCTCTGGTGCTAGAGAAAAACCCGCCGTGCTGGCGTAAGCAGGTATCTTCTCCTGCACCGGCCCGCCTAATAAGGCGTGCACCGGTTGACGAAGCCATTTTCCCTTTATGTCCCAAAGTGCAAAATCGACGTGGCTGATGGCAATCATGTTGTCGCCAACACGTCCGTTGGAGCATTGCGGTACACCACATCTCACAAATATTCGGTCTCCAGAGGGTTTTGTCCGATCAGAAGTGGTTTCAGTTGGACCGCAAGGTAAAACGCAGTAGCGTCACCGGTAAGCGGACCAACCACACCAGTAATGCCTTCGTCTGTTTCAATATTCAGAAAAGTTTGGGTTAGGCGGTAACGGCCATCGCCGACTTTGGGAAATTGGCGACGCACGGTGTCCGCAGCGCTCAGTTTCCTAAAAGCGGGGTAGATATCAAGTGGCCGCCCACCCCGCTCTTCCCACAAAACACCCGGATATTCCATAGTACCTTGGAGTTGCCGCAGCTTGACATCGGTTATCTTCATTGCACTCTCCCCGTACGTAGTAAACGCAAGGGTCAAGTTACCGGACGCAACAACTTGCCTTGTCGTTTTGCATTATGCGCGTATTGGTACCCTGGGCCACTTCTACCACTATAAACGCCACTCATTAACATCAAGGCTTTCCAATCTACCCGAAAAAATGACCTTCAAGTTTGATGCGTTCAGACCTGGTTCAGCCTGCATTCCACAATTTTTGGGTGAAGTTCCTCTATGCGTACAAAACGCGTCCATAATATAAAGGCTTCTCTACGTACAGCACGACAATCATCGCACTACGACGCCAGAGAAAGTGTGTGCAAGTTTCGTCGCCATTTGTTCCGCAAGCACCTGCAGGGGGCGGACCAATTTTTTTTTCGCCATCGCCGAAGTAAAGGCCGAAGAGGCGATGAAGC
>PTKD01000150.1 GCA_002938115.1 Alphaproteobacteria bacterium MarineAlpha9_Bin7
AAATCGATCTGGGCGACGATAAAATCTATCTGGGCGACGATGAAGTCGACCACAATGGGAACGATCCGGAACTAATAGAACCTTCAAAGGGCGAGGATTGGGCAGCGGCGGGAGGCTGGTATCAAGATGACGATACCTTTGCTCTAAGGTACCGCCCTGTGGGACACGGCGATATTTTTATCCGTAGCTGGTTAGAGGTCACTTCGCTATCCGCGGTGTCGGTTGACTCAGGGGACCTGGGAAACAAAACGAAGCCTAAATGGGTGACCGATATCTTTGAGGAGTTGGCAAACTCAAAAGGACCTGGGGTGTGTACCAAATGTCACTCAATTGATCAGAGTGATAATGCGGGTGTACTTGTCAATTGGCGCGGTGTACAGCCTCACCCGAGTCAACATTCATTTACGACATATTCCCACGAGTCCCATTTCAGTCTTCTTGATGAAACGGGCTGTTTGACCTGCCACACAGTGAACCAGGAAAGTGAGTTTGCAGTCGGTTTTGAGGATCGTGATCCAACCACTTTCATGAGTAACTTCAAACCCATGGAACAGGCTGTATGTGCCAACTGCCATCAAGCCAAAAAGGCAACAGACAGCTGTCTCACTTGCCACAATTATCACGTCGGTGAATTCACTCCAGCTGTTCCCATCACAAGTAAAATGCTAGCTGTCAGTAGCAACTAGCAGGCGCAAACGCTTTAAATTAACGTTTTATGATTTTGGAAAGACTGAATAACACGCGCTGCGCTGCACTCAACGTGAAATTTTTGAAATAAACCATAATCTATGTGTTGAACTCGTTGTGCATAACGAGCATTTGACGCACAGCATCTCCGGCCGCGAGTTTATCAAATCCCTCGTTCAAGTCTTCTATACCAATATTCCCGCTCCGCAGTTTATCGACTGCTAACTTACCTTGCTTATAGAGGTTGATAAATTTTGGTACGTCCTGCCGCACTACGGAGCTTCCCATATAACTTCCCCTTATGGCTCGCTCGTTAACCACGAGATCCGCATGCGGCACTTCGAATTTGTGCTGGTGCTGCGACAACCCAGAACTAACCGTCATTCCCCCACGACGGGTAATGGCATAAGCAGTCTGCATAGCCTGCACAGCACCAGCCACCTCAAAAGCGAATTCAACTCCACCTTTTGTTGCTTCAATCACCTTATCAACACAATCAGGATCGGAGGCGTTAAAGGTGTCTGTGGCCCCCAACTGTCGAGCCAGGCCGAGTTTGTCATCGGCGACATCGATGGCAATAATCCTACCCGCTCCAGCAACCAGTCCACCAAGGAGCGCGCACAGCCCCACTCCGCCGAGTCCAACAATCCCTATGGTCGATCCAGGAGGAATTTTAGCAGTATTCACGATGGCGCCAACACCGGTTACAACGGCGCAACCAAACAACGCCGCGTCAACCATTGGCACATCCTTGTCGATGACAATTACCGAATCCTCACAAGAAACCATGTATTCAGCAAAACAAGAAACACCGTTGGTATGATGTATAGGCTCGCCGTTGAGCGAAAGTCTACGATTCCCGTTGATCAGAGCACCGGTAGTCCGGGCGTTGAAAGCAGTACTGCAAAGATTTGGACGACCCGTAGTGCAGTATTCACATTCCCCACAAATCGGTACAAAACTCATAACAACATGGTCACCACGTTTGCAGTGCGTAACGGCTTTGCCAACTTCCTCCACCACGCCTGCAGCCTCATGGCCCGGCACCATCGGAACTTTTCGTTCCATTACACCACGAATCATCGATAAATCTGAATGACAGAGGCCGGCTGCACCAGTCTTGATAAGCACCTCATCATCACCTGGTGGTTCTAAGTCGAGATCCTCCACAACCAATGGGTTTGACTCGGTAAATGGATGCTCCTTGCCCTGTTCATACAGAACCGCAGCCTTTATCCTCATTTAACCCTCCCGACGCTATGTCTTTACTAGCGAGTGTAGCCGTTATTATAAAACCAAAAAACTGTGGCCATAAGCTCTATACTCAGACACTCCGAGAATTTGATCAAGCAGGTTCGATATGTCGAAATTGGTCTAGTAGATATTGCTTTATTAGCAAAATAAAAATGACCAAAAAGGCTGATCTGTGGCATACCAATAAAATCCCTGCAATCCTGGAATCTAGTTTGCTTTTTCGAACAAAATTGGCTGTAATTCGATCATGAGCTTAAGCGAAATAAAAGCGCTGACCTTCGATACAGGCGGCACTATTCTTGATTGGCACACAGGATTTCGAACTGCTATGGCGGAACTTGGTGCGAAATATGGTGTAGACAAGGACTGGGCGGCGCTAGCCAATGAACTTCGTCGGCGCTCGCTGAAGAAAATGCTGAATCTCGGTGAAAAATCACCACCAACCTATAATATGGACGATTCACACCGGCTAAGCTTGGACGAAATACTCACTGAAAATGAACTCGGTGCAACGACCGCCGAAGAACGTCAAAATATCTGGTGGAATCGCGTGCATAGCCTACGCTGCTGGCCAGATTTCCCGGCAGTTCTGCCAAAGCTTTCTGAAAAATATATATGTGCCTCCTTCACGCTGCTAAGTGTCAGAATTATCGTCGACACAGCGAGAGAAAACGGTTTGAAATGGGATGCTGTACTTTCATGTGAAATTTACGGGAAATATAAGTTACTGCCTGAGGCCTATATGACAACTGCCAAGTTACTCAATCTCCAGCCAAGCCAGTGTTTAATGGTGGCTTGCCATAACTTTGATCTTGATGCTGCAAAAAACGTTGGCTTCAAGACAGCGTTCGTTCGACGGCCGGACGAATGGGGACAGGAAGGCCCACCGGATCCCAATCCCAATCCACACCATGATATAATTGTTGATGACTTTCCGAGCTTGGCAAATCATCTTGGAATTTCCACTTAAGCCATCTTTGGCCTGAACACCTTGAGTTGTGGAAGCATGTTGATGGGCGATCAACACCATCTATAAATATTTTAAACCTAAACTCAAATGCTTCTGTGACCGTACACGAAAGTAATATGTCACCGCGCCACACCTTTCTCCGACGATTCGTGGTATGGAGGTGAGTAGATAACCAAACATTTTACTGGCGTCTCACTGATTGCCGTAAAAGAATGGGGTGTATCTGGAGGAAAATAGCACGTATCTCCCGGCTCCATTTCCCCCACCTCTCCATCAACTTCTGCCCGCGCACGCCCCTCTAAAACATAAACAACTTGCTCAATTCCAGGATGTAAATGAGGTTGAGCACCTCCATCTTTCCCAACAACACCGAGAACAATTTCTATGTTTTTAGCGCCAACGGTTTCTTCGCCAATTAAACGCCGGTTTTGCGTTCCCAAATGGTTAGCCGGACTATATGCTTCGACGTCCTTCGCCCGGACGATATGACGCAAATTCATTGTTTCTCTCATAAGTCACTCCATTACCTGGTATTCTGAAACATTTACGGGATGCACGCCTACTCTACAGAAATCGTGTGGCTAGCGCAGTGATTTTAGTCAATTTTCAAGCCGGAAAACGACGGGAATAACGACATTGCTATCTACGGCAATTCCGTGGCGGTAAGCTGGCGAAAATCGCCATTTCTCAATAGCTTTACGGGCTGCATCGTCGAGCACTTCAATTCCGCTGGTCTCCTCAATCCGGACCTTACGTGGTCGCCCACTAGCAGAGACAGTAACGGAGATTACAACTCGCCCTTCCAATCCATGTCGGCGAGCATGGCGCGGGTATTCGGGTGGTTTGTTGCCGAACTCAGGATTGCGATAGCTGACAGTTGTTTCTCTTAATATCTTCGCAGGCAAGCTCTCCACCGGGTCGATTTCTTTGTTGACAGGCGACGGCATCTGCAAATTAGAAAACGTGTTCTCATGAATCGATAGCGCTGGAGGTGCTGGAGGAGAAGCTCGAGTAAAGTCTTTGGGATTTGAGACTTCAGGGTGTGTCATCGGTGACGGTAATTGCGCTAAAGCTATTCTCTGGTGCTCATTCAAGAGTTTGGGCGGGTGTGCGCCGTCTCCCGAGGTTAAATTTTGCACTTTAGGTTCTTTAATTTGCGGGAAGGACATCTTTGTATACGTACGTTGAGTGTCCAACTCCAAATGCACGGACGTTGGTGTTACAAGTGACTCAAATGCGAGGAAAGTATTGTAGTTTATAATCGGCTTAACCTGTGCCACGAGGGTTGTCGGTGACGGTGGTGATTTTGAGGAGGGCGGTGTCGTCAAAGCCGTTGTAGTCACTTCGTTCACGGTTATCTCTGGCGTCGGTACTATGGGAAGGTTGATCGGTTCCAACAACTTTGGTGGAAGTGATGGTTGTTGTGTGGAGGCCGGCTCGGACAAAAACACCGGCTGGTAGTTCAACAGTGAAAGTTCGGTGGTAGGCCTGAATGGGGAAGCTCCGTTGGCCTCGGTCTTGATTTCGGGAGTAGTTTCGTGGACGAGCTGAATCGTCAACTTAGGTTGCTGCACGACAGTGTCATTTGTGAGAAGTGTCGGAAGCGCGATGACTCCTATCGCATGGATTGAGCTTGAGACACCAACGGCTAACCAGAACGGGAAAAACACCGGTCGCTCATCGGAACGATGCCTTCCTTCGGGGGGCTGGCCACGCCTAATCATTATGTGTAGGTTTTTCCGAAGTGGCTAATATTGGGTTCCATGGCATCCCTGAAATTTTTGGTTGAAGCTTTTCCCATGTCTTAAAGTAGCCAATTGAGACGTATCAAGATGGCTCGCCCTGCTAACGGATAGACATTGAATCGCTTGATATTAGTCGCGCTGCGGACACCATAATTGTAGTAGTTTTTGTCCAGTAAGTTGGTTAGTTCGATCGACCAGTTGGCCCCACTATATTCTGCCTGACTCAAGTGTCCCCCGAACCGAAGATCGACGAGGTAAT
>PTKD01000151.1 GCA_002938115.1 Alphaproteobacteria bacterium MarineAlpha9_Bin7
GGACCGGTGCATGCGGAGCCGGTAACGCTTGATGAACTACCGGTGGTGTTACCTCGGGCGGTGCTGGCCACCGAGGACCGGCGTTTCTACTTGCATGGTGGTGTGGATTGGTTGGGAGTGGCACGCGCTGCAACTCGCAATCTACTAGCTGGTCGTGTTGTTCAAGGTGGTAGCACGATCACTCAACAGCTTGCCAAAAACCTTTTTTTGACCCCGGAGAGGAGCTTCCAGCGAAAAATTCGAGAGCTGCTCTTAGCGTTTTGGCTTGAGCGCACGTTCTCCAAGGATCAGTTGTTAACTATCTACCTAAACCGGGTATACCTAGGTGGAGGGGTCTACGGCGTTGAGGCTGCCGCGTTGCGTTATTTCGGAAAACCCGCACGGGATCTCTCCTTATCGGAATCAGCGATGATCGCGGGCTTGTTAAAGGCGCCTAGCCGGTATGCACCGATTCGAGACCTCGGCCTTGCCCAGGCCCGCTCTGTCCAGGTACTTGACAACATGGTTGCTAGCGGATGGCTCACTCAAGCAGAAGCAGCGGCGGCGAAGCACGCACCTGCATATCCGACCGGCGCATACGTAGGAAACGGAAGTGCGCGCTACTTCGTAGATTGGGTATTAGGACGGCTGTCCGATTACGTGGGGGCACCTCGGCATGATCTTATCGTGGAGACTAGCCTCAATCCTCGCTTACAACGCTCCGGCGATCAGGCACTAAGCTCTTCTCAAAACGCTGCAGTAATGGCTGGAGCTAACCAGGCAGCTTTAATCGCCCTTGGTTCTGATGGAGCAGTACGGGCGATGGTTGGTGGGCGTGACTACCAAGAGAGCCAGTTCAACAGAGCGACTCAAGCACGTCGGCAACCCGGATCGGCGTTTAAACTTTTTGTATACCTGGCTGGGCTAGAGGCCGGATTTAAGCCCGCTCAATATTTCGAAGATGAAGCCATCGAGATTGATGGCTGGCGACCGCGAAATTACGATGGCCGATATAGAGGCCAAATAACTCTGCGCGAGGCGTTTGCTCAGTCGATCAACACCGTTGCCGTGAAACTCGCCGAACGTGTCGGACGAGATCGAGTGATTGCTATCGCCCGTCGCCTGGGCGTAACGAGTTCGCTACGCGCCAGCCCCAGTCTTGCCCTTGGGGTGGCCGAAACAACTCTACTCGAGTTGACGGCCGCGTACGCGAGTGTCGCTAATCAAGGGCGTGCACTATGGCCATACGGAATTGTTGAGATTCGAGATCGCACAGGGGTTGTTTTGTACCGCCGCCGAGCGTCCCGAGCGGGTCAAGCAATCGCGCCCGCTGTTGCTTCCGCTATGGATGATTTATTGCAGGCGGTTATTGCGAGCGGGACTGGCCGAAACGCCGCGATTCCAGGAGGTGCAGGCAAAACAGGCACGAGCCAAGATTTCCGAGACGCTTGGTTTATTGGATACAGTGGGGACATTACTGCCGGAATATGGCTCGGTAACGATGATTCTACGCCGATGGACCGAGTTACCGGAGGAGGTTTGCCCGCAACCATTTGGGGTGCGTTTATGATCGGAGCTCAACCATAACGGAGCAACTTGGCACCATGACGTGTTAACCAGTGTCTGGATCTGCGATAACTGGGACATAATTTTTCGACCAATAGCCAGAAATTTGGTCCGTGGTGGAATTCACTCAAGTGCGCTACCTCGTGGGCTACGACGTAGTCCATTACAGAGGGCGGCGCCAATATTAAACGCCATGAAAATGATAACCGCCCATTTTTTGAACAACTCCCCCACCGAGTTGTAGGATCGCGGACAGTGACTACGGGCGACCTATGCTCAGTATCTTGCGTCTTTTGGGACGCGAGTTCCGTTAGTTTTTGATGGGCTAGCTTTTTAAACCACTCGGTAATTCGGTGTTTGATCTCGTCATTTTTGCCACCGACAACGAGCTCGTGTCCCTCGTGGTTTACCTCCGGCGGCAGCAGTGGTAAGTGCTTAATGCAGCATTTATAACCCAACAGCGGTACCTTGGCACCATCTTCAAAAGGTATTCTCGGCGGAAGCTCCTTGAGCTTATGTAGTAGCCATTCGGATTCCGACTGCATAAATTGATCAGCTTCTGCATACGTCACTCTGAAAGGTATCACCAGCTGGGGTCGTCCAGTTCGCGCATCTACTGAAACGGAAAGGCGTCGTGCCCTTCGGCTTCGACGGATCCACACCCGTATTTCCACGCCTTGTAGAATATATGATCTGGCAATCAATGCGACGGCTGGCTTTCGCTACTTTTTATGACTCGATGGAAATTTCGGGCTTGCAGAGTGGCGGATACCCATCCGTTATCAAAGACTTTATCAAATCGTTTGATGCTGCGAGGGCAATGGGCTCCAATGGGGGTCGAACGCGGCGCCAGCCATTTTCGCCCGTGAGAGTTGCGACAATGGCTTTTAAACCAGGGATCATAGGGTGTACTTGAATGATTTGCCGTCGTCGAGTAATTGCAGACTGCAGTGTTTCTGCGTCTTTACCCCGAAACCCATCGTAGGCTGATCGGATTGCCGGCGCGTTAACATTCGCCGATGCAGTGATGGTGCCAACCCCTCCAGCAAGCAAGTTATTGTGCAGGAATATCTCTGAGCCGCTGAATGCACCAAACCCTGGCCGAGCTTTTAACAACGCCTCTGTATATGGCCAATTCCCCGAAGAGTCCTTGAGTCCAACCACGCATTCAGGGTACGCGTCGGCCAATCTTTCGACCAAAGCAAGGTCCAGAGGGACACCCGATACGGGCGGAATATGGTAGAGATATATCTTTAGACGCGGGTCACTAACTCGCTCGATAATTTCTACAAACGCTTGAAACAGTCCGTCGTCGCTAACGTCCTTATAATAGAAAGGTGGTAGCATTAAGACTCCGCTGCACCCGGCCTCAAGCGCATGTCGGGTCAGTCGGACGCTGTCGGGCAGGGCTGCGCAGCCGGTACCCGGTGCAATCATTGATCCGTCTATACCAGAATTCATAAGTGCATCTAGTAGCAGCATGCGCTCCTTCACTGACAGGGAGTTTGCTTCACCAGTGGTTCCAAATACCGCCAAACCGTGGCATCCCTCTGCCAGTATCCTATGGCAATGTTCGACAAAAAGTGTGGTGTCAGGGTTTAGTTGGTCGTCAAAAGGTGTGAGGACGGGGCAAAACACACCTTTGAGCGGTTTAGGATTATTTGTCACACTAGGGTCCTTAGCATGCTACTTTCCGTTATTGTGGAGTGAGTGTGGCTAGAGAACAAGATCTATAACCTGGTCAATCAAAGTGCCATTTGTTCCTTGTGTGAATGTTGCGCGGAGTGACACGTACACGGTCTGACTAGACCTTGGCGTCCAATAAAGTATATAGCTCTGTTCAATAGGGATCTCTCAGTTTCTGTTTATCTTATTTAAAAGGTATGCGTCCGCGCTAGTAGCGCTGAATGACAGGCAATATGTAAGGGGAAAAAGGTTGAAATTGGATGTTGCGTTATGCGGTATTGTTAGTGCTGGTTTTTTTGCAGATTTCGATGGCGTGGGCCGACCTTCGGTTGGACTCACTTTTGAGCACGGGCGCCCGCGCTAAAAATATTCAAATGATCGAGCTCGCGCTAACCCAGGGCGCCGACGTCAACACCACCGATGAAATTGGCCGCACTCCTCTGATTTGGGCTTCGTTCCACGGGCACTGTCCGTTGATAGGATTGTTGCTGGAAAGGGGCGCAGCGGTGGAAGAGCGTGACACGATGGGTAGCACCGGCCTCATGTGGGCAGCTCTTGCTGGGAGGGTAGGGGCTGCAGATTTATTGTTGGATGAGGGTGCCAACGCCCAAGCTTTGGATGACACAGGTGTCAGCGCCGCGGAATGGGCGTCGCAAGAAGGGCAACTAGCCTTGAGTGACGTATTGCGCGCCTCCGGAGCCAAGTAATCGTGTTTTGTGTCAGACTTTTCTGACGCTTTGCAGCCTGCGCCTGTTTTGCCATGATCACCACGGATCCCCTTTTGTTGTTTCTTACCGCAATAATCGTAGACATATATGCCGGAGATTGGGTTGGGCGAGGTCGCGTGCTGTGGCACCCTTCTGATCTTTTATTAAGAGCAATTGGTTGGATTGATGTTAAGTTAAATCGCGCGGTCCGTGGTGAACGTGCACTTGTTGTCCGTGGTGCATTGGCTGCGTTTTTTCTGATCACCCTTTCTGCTTCGGCCGGTTGGCTAATACACATTTTGTGTGCGCAGGCGCCGCTCTTTTGGGCGTTTGAATTGATCCTAATTGTCAGTTTGGTTGATCTCCGGAGGCCGTGGGTGAAAGCCACTGAGCTGGCCGCTGCTTTGGAGATAGATGGTTTGGTTGGCGGGCGTGCCAAATTACCTCCTTTATCGTCTCGAGATCCAACCCACGCCGACGTTCATGAAATTGCTCGCCTTGGAGTTGAGGCTCTGGCAACTCGATTTAGTTCTGGGCTAGTCGGACCCACAATCTCGTATATGGCCTTTGGGTTTGCGGGCTTGCTTGGATATCAGGCGGTGGTTTTATTGTCGGAACGTGCACCCTCGCCACACCCTTTCTTCGCATTCAGTAACCGGTTGGCTGCTATCATCGAGTGGCCGACCTCTAATATTGCGGCTCTGGTTTTGATAGCCGCGTCCACAACGATGAGAGCCGCAAGTCCGCGTGCCGCCCTAAATACATTTTTACGTTCGCGCGGGGATGCCAAGGGTGGCAAGAACATTGCGGCGGTTTCGGCAATGGCTGGTGCGTTGGATCTTGCCTTGCAGGGCCCACGGCATTACGCCTCCGGGGTGATCCGGCGTCCCTGGGTAGGCGATGGCAGGGCCCGAG
>PTKD01000152.1 GCA_002938115.1 Alphaproteobacteria bacterium MarineAlpha9_Bin7
TACTACTGAAGGTGAGGATCGCGGAGATGCAGCGAAACGTCCTCAAAAATCTAGGTCTCTCAAGCAGCATTACATACGCGACAGACAAAGGACCGGGATCATTGGCCTTCGATATCGCAACGTTTGGCCGAGATTTACTCAACTTTGAGGCAACCGGATCATTTTCAGTGGGCTCACCCAATATCCCGCAAACCACCTACAGCGCACTTGAACGCCAAGGCTTGGTAAAAACCCTAGCAGAACCCGTATTGACGGCTATTTCCGGACAATCTGCCAGTTTTTTGGTCGGCGGTGAATTTCCAACCGTGGGTGGTGTAGACTCCGAAGGTAACGTAATTATTGAATTTCGAGAGTTTGGCGTAAAGCTAGAGTTCACGCCAGTCGTTATGGGTAATGATCACATAAGTCTTCGCATTTCAGCAGAAGTAAGTCGGGTGTCCACCGAAAACTCATTAACAGTTCCTATCCAAGGGGGCGCGACCTCGATCGATGTGGTCGGTTTATCCGCCCGTAGAGCAGAAAGCACCGTAAATTTACCTAGTGGTGGCAGCCTGATGATCGCAGGCCTCCTTCAAAACGACGAATTCACGACCATTGACGGCGTTCCCTGGTTCCAGAATTTGCCGATTATAGGAGCTCTATTTCGAAGCCCGTCTTTTCAACAGAATCAATCAGAACTCGTCATCCTTGTAGAGGCTGTTCTCGTTCGGCCGACTGACAACGAAAACAAGCTTGCACTGCCGACCGATGGATTTGTTAGCCCCAGCGACTTTGATCTCTTGGTCCTCGGTCGTTTGTATAAGCAATATGGTGGTGCTAAAAACAGTAAGGAAATTCCAATTATCGGTGGTCCAATCGGTTACCTCATGCGCTAATTGAATGGAAACGAGGCAAATTCTGTTGGGAAAAACGATGGATAACGTGTGATGAAACTGACAATTCCCCAACTCGCCCTCCTCAGGGCAGCAATTGCCGGCCTTATCGCGACTTCCATCGGTGCCTGCTCTCCTCCGCCGCCCGGGAGTCCGGACCATCGCGTGGCCTTCCCGATCGAGGTGGTAGACAAGACTTTCAGTGTCACAATCCGTTTTGTGCAACTAGAAAAAACTACAGATCTCAGCGAATCCCCACTACTAAAGGAATTTGTTCAGGAGTTTCACCGGCGCGCAACAAGCCGGATACACCTTGCAACACCCAGTGATTTAGATAACTCAATTGGCGTAGCGGCCATATCCGCGGCCCAGGAACAATTGGAGTCACTAGGTATTAGTCGAACCGAAATGGTGCTTGAGCCTGGACTGACAACGCCGGCGCAAGGCGCCACAGAGGTCGTGCTAAGTTTCCGCGGCGCCGTAGCTAAAGTGCCCAATTGTGGGGACTGGTCGGGAGAAGCAGGCTTCAATCCAACAAATATGCCAAGTAAAAATTATGGGTGCGCGTACCAACGAAATATTGGTCTCATGCTCTCCAATCCCAATGATCTGCGAAACAGCAAGCCCGTCGCGGTCGACACGCTGCGTTCGGACCTGGTAATCCAAAATTTCCGAGAAGGCGGAGTCATTGGATCCGAGTCCGAGGAGGGATCGGAGGGATCAGACGGAGAATAATGAAGATTATTTCTCAACCGTCCGGGAAAAGCGAGCAACTAAAATGGGTCGCAGGAAACAAGGTCAATAGGATAGGAGCATAACGATTCTTAAGATCAACGTTCAGGGATTTTGCGCGACGCAAGGGACCAAGGAACTACTGGAACGTCTTCAAAAGCACCAGAAACTGCGCCGATGCAATATTAAGATTCGAGACGGAGAAATTGATGATTCGACTGCCCACCTTGCGGAGGGGTGGTCACCCGATCTTCTCTTCGTAGAATCTGACAAACGTGACGATCCTCTCTACCAAGAGCTTGGCACGCTATCTGAACAATGCAGCGCGGAGACAAGGGTCATGCTGTTTGGCCCTCACAACGACATAGATTTGTACAAAAAACTTCTAGCACTTGGAATAACGGATTATTTTTCAGATAGCGCAACGCCAGAGCAAGTACTTCAGTCTATAGAGAGATCATTTTCCGAGGTAGATCCCGCTTCGCAAGCTCGCGTCATCGCATTCATTGGCGCCGGAGGTGGTGTCGGCAGCAGTGTCACCGCAGCCAATACTGCATATAACCTTGCACAACTTTTTAATGAAAAAGTAATCCTGGTCGACTTCGACCTTGCCTTTGGCAGTTCTTCATTGGATTTTAATCTCAGTGCAAAGCAAACAGTGTCGGATGCTTTGGCCCACCCAGATCGGTTGGATGACGTTTTAATCGAGCGCTTTTTGGTTCCATACAATGACTATTTATCAATTCTTACCGCCCCTGCTAGTCTCATAGACCAGCAAGAAGTAGAAATCGCATCCATAGAAAAACTTTTGCAATTGGTGCGCCAACTCGCCAACTTTATCGTGCTGGATTTACCTCACGCCTGGCAACCATGGGTGCAGGAGTTGTTGTTACAAGTTGACGAAGCGGTAGTAGTCTCATATCCAAACTTGGCCGGTATCCGTAATACAAAAAATATTCTTGATTTTCTTGGAGAGGGCCGAGGCGTTGACGCACCTACACGGCTGATATTTAACAGGGTCGGAGCTTCCAGAAAGACCGAATTAGGTATCAAAGATTCCAAAGGTGCCATCGACCAAACACCCTTGCTTTCGATACCGTACGACCCAGTAATTTTTGGCACTGCAATGAACAATGGTGAATTGGTCTCAGAAGCCAATAGGTCCCACCGCATAACTCAAAGATTTAAATTACTTAGCGAAACAGTTAGTGGGCGAACGGTTGCGGGGACGAGCCGATCTAAGAGATCTATTTTCTCCTTGCGATCATCACGATAAACACCAGGCACTAAACCATGTTTGGAAAACGAGAGACTGCTGAGCAACGTCAAAACGGAACACGAAATAGTGTCCCGATGGACCAACCGCGTGCTCCTTCCCAAGAACCGCAACAGCCTGTTGAGCGAGACCAATCGACGCAACCGGTTACCAACGCAGAGCCCGCCACCAACGAAAATCCGGTTAAGGCGGAACCATTTAGAAAACCAGTCGCCAAAGAACGGCTTCAAGAAGTGAAGGTTGGAATTTTTAATGATTTGATCGAAACTGTCGATTTGGCTGGATTAAGTAAACTATCAGATGAATCCGTACGGGAGGAAATATCTGATATTGTTAGCGAAATAATAAGCATGAGAGATCTTGTATTAACCACACAAGAACATACTCAAGTAATAGATGATATATGCAACGACGTGCTGGGCCTTGGTCCACTAGAGCCCTTAATAGCAAGGGACGACATCGCAGATATCATGGTTAACGGCCCTGACAAAGTTTACATTGAATCCAAAGGGAAAATCGAACTAACGGGCGTTAAGTTTCGCGATAACGCGCAACTGATGAATATTTGTCAACGTATTGTGACGGCTGTGGGGAGAAGAGTTGATGAAGCAAGCCCCATTTGCGATGCACGACTGATGGATGGTTCGCGCGTTAACGTCATAGCACCACCACTGGCGATTGATGGTCCTGCTCTCACCATCCGAAAATTTAGTCAGGACAAACTTTCCCTCGATGATCTGGTAAATTTTGGAAGCATTTCGAAAGAAGGAGCAGAACTGTTAGAAGTTGCATCCGCTTGCCGCTGCAACATTCTAATTTCTGGAGGAACTGGTTCCGGAAAGACTACCTTGCTGAACTGTATGACGGACTATATCGAGCCTGGAGAACGCGTAATAACCTGCGAAGATGCGGCTGAATTGCAGCTGAAGAACCCGCATGTTGTGCGTCTCGAAACCCGTCCGCCCAATCTCGAGGGGGCTGGAGAGATTAGCATGACAGACCTCGTGAAAAACTGTCTTCGGATGCGTCCTGAGAGGATTATAGTTGGAGAAGTCAGAGGACCTGAAGCTTTTGATTTGCTTCAAGCCATGAACACCGGCCACGATGGTTCCATGGGCACAGTACACGCAAACAACCCACGTGAGGCACTCTCCCGTGTCGAGAATATGATTGCGATGGGCGGATATAACCTACCGGCACGTGCTATGCGGGAACAGATTGCCTCATCCATCAACGTTATTGTACAAGCGTCAAGACTTCGGGATGGTTCGCGAAAGATCACTCACATAACGGAAATCGTTGGCATGGAAGGTGAAACTGTCACGCTTCAGGATCTATTGACGTTCGATTTCCTAGCAGAGTCCGAAGATGGAAAGATTCAGGGGGAACACAGGGCTACCGGAGTGAAGCCAAAGTTTTGGGATAAGGCCAGGTATTTCGGCTTGGAAGAAAAACTCGCAAATGCGCTGGGGTTAACCTAACCAATGCTGGACTTTGCAGGGAACAATGAAGGGCTTCTGATGGTTATAGCCGCTGCTGTTCTCTCATTCATGCTGATTTTATCGCTCTCTCTTCTTGTGGCTCAAGCCCTGCAGCCAAGACTACGGCTTAATCGGCGCCTCAAAGACCTTGGTCTGAAATCGGGCAAACGTGACACAAAAAGTGCCCAGAACCTGAATCCGAGACAAAAACGAATACACGAGCAACTTCAAAATCTTAAACTGAAAGAGAAGAAACAGGGTACCCGGAGCCAAATTCGCTCAAGTATGCTGAGGGCGGGCCTAGAGCCAAACGTCCAAACCTACCTTATAGGCTCTGCGTGCCTCGGATTGTTGGCTGTGGCGGTCTCCTACGTGCTTGGGATGCCTTCGTACGTTCTAGTCGCAAGTGCTTTGGTGACGGCTTATTTTTTGCCCAAGTGGTTTTTGTCTGTACTTTTT